>NZ_JACCSO010000133.1 GCF_013812955.1 Nannocystis sp.
TCGCTGGTGTCATCCGGCGCTTCGCCCATGTCGCGCGTGACGGTCGTGACCGGCGTGACCTCGAAGGTCGGCAGGTTGGTGATGGCGCAGCTCGCACAGACCGGACGCGGGGTGAAGGCGGGGAAGCCGGCGAAGTCACCGACGACGGCGTAGCGCCGACGCTTCTTTTCCAGTCCCGGCTCGTGCTTGTCGTGTTCGACGCCGAGGATATGCCCGGGGTTTTCCTTGAAGTAGGCGCCCTCGAGGATGTATGTGTCGGTCGGATCCACCTCGCGCAACTCGCCGCCGCGGGCACGCCAGACCAGGACGTCGACGACGTTATGGGCGCCAGGGACCACGTGCTGGCCCGAAGGTGTCAGGCTCGGGAGGCGAAAGGCGACCTCGAGGTGGTGACGACGCAACACACGTTCCCGCAGCTTCGAGAGCTGGGGGTTCGTCACGAACCCGGAGGGGATGATGAAGACCCCGAGGCCGCGCGGGACCAGCAGGTCGAGGCACCGGCGCATTGTATATGCATAGGCGGTCGTCTCCTGATAGTCGGGGTTCTTGTCCTGAAGGGCGAACGACCCGCGATCGCCATAAGGCGGGTTGGCGACGACGAGGCCGAGGGTGCCCTGGTATCGCGCGGCGTGCTCACTCATCCACCGCTCGAGCGACATCGAGAACAGCTCCACGTCGGGGCGCATCGCCGCGAACATTTTGGCGCTGACGTCGGAGAGCTCGACCGCGGTCCAGCGGGTCTCCTTGTAGCGCGGGTCGGTGACGAGGCAGCGCGGCGGGCCCATCGCGCGGATCAGGCGGCCAATGCCGACGCTGGGCTCGAAGGCTCGCACGATACCGTCGTGGCCGGCGAGCTCGGTGAGCAATGGACACACCAGATCCGCGATGGATTCGGCGACCGAGGTCGGGGTGTAATACTCGTGGATCAGCGCGAACTCGCTGGGGACCATGTCGGGCGGGAACTGGTCCATCACGGCCTCGATCGAGAGGCCGCCCCAACCGCTGTAACCGAGCACGGCGCGGCGATCGTCGGCGCTCATGTCCTGTGGGCGACGCGTGGCGACGATGCGCATCGCCTCGAGGTTCTTGCGTGTGCGGCTGGCCTTGGTCGCGGCGTCGGGCGGCAGCTCGACGTGCGCCACCTCGGCGCCCTCACGCCTGGCCCGGCGCCGCTCGAACCACGCGCCGACGACGCTCTCGAGCGTCGGCCGCATGCGCACCACGAAGTCGTCGAAGTACGCGGACGGGATACTCGGCGGCAGCGAGGCGCGCCAGATCGGCAGGAACCGAGCAAATGCTTGGGCGGCGGGCGTCATGCGACCTCCTTGCGGGCCGGGGCACCGACCGCGATTGTGGTGTTTGGGGGCTCGGTGGCGGTCATAGGTGGGACTCCATGGCTTTCATCTCGTCGTCGGCGCAGCGGGGACAGCCGATGCCATGCGCGCCCAGACTTTCGAGCGCGGTCTCGCAGGTCTCGCACAGGCCATGACCGGGGGAGCCGACCGCGATCGTGGGCTCGAGCGGGCTCAGTTCAGCGATGTCGAGGACCGCCTCCGCCTCTGGCTCCGCGAGCCCATGCGGTTGCTGGGCGAGCAGGACGTCGCGCTCGAGTTGCAGGAAGAATCGGTCGGTGAGCGGCTCGTGCGGGTTGCGGGCGTGGCTGTCCGCGATGGCCTCGGCCAACGAAGTCAACACGGTCGTGCCGAGGGAGCGCAGCTCCTTTTGCTCGCGCAGGAAGGTGGCGAGCGCGGCCGACTGCGCCGCGGCGGGGGCGGGCTTTCGGTGCAGTTGCCACTGCCGGCACACCGGGCAACGCAGGTTGCTGCCGAGCCGGTAGGGGCAGCGCTCGCAGGTGCCATTGTGAGGGGCGAGCTCGGCGGCGAACTGCCACGCGCCCGCGCCCGGCGTCTGCCTCGACGGCTGCGCCGGTAAGGCCGACCCCTTGCGCGCGGCCCGGTCGGCGAGGCGCAGGGCGAGCTGCAAAATCTCGGTGAGCATCCCGGTGCGCTGGCGATCGAGGGTGACGCCCCATGTCGGCACAAATCGGCCCGTGCGGACGTCCAGGAGCACGATCCAATCGTCGGCGGCGAGGTCCGGGAAGCGCAGGATCGAGGCGATACATTCGTGATAGCGCCCGCACGCCCACTCGGGCGCGGCGTGCTGGGCGGGATAAATGGCGATCGCGGTGCTCGTCACCATGCGCGGGTCGACGGTGCCGAGGGTCTCGCTGACGATGAGGCGCTCAAGGATGGACCGCGGCTCGTGGTCGTGCGCAGGTGGGGTCGCCCCGCACGCGCCGCCGACCGCACATGAGCCGCAGCAGGCCCTGGCCGGCGTCGGGGTCATGGCGCCGCTCGGCCACTGCTCCCACTCGCCACCGATCACGTCGGGGGATCCCGCGAGCTTGCGCAGGCGTCCACCGATGTCCTGATCCTGGCGCTGGCCCTGGCAACGGTACAACTCGCCGGTCTGGCCGGGCAGCGCGAGGCCGCTTACGGGCACGCAGCGCACCAAGCCCGCGGGCGCGAGGATCTGATAGCCGCCCTGCATCGGCTCGACGGTCATGCGCCTGGCGATCGTTTGCAGGAGCGCAGTGTCGAGATACCAGTGGTTGCCCACTCGGTAGAGGCGGCCGGCGTGATTCGCTTCGGATTTGGTCATGATCGTCACGCTCCAAAGGCCAGTGGCCTCATTCCCCGCGCGCCTTGCGGGTCTTCTCCTCGAGGAGATCCTGGGCCTCGAGGTCGGCGAGCGCCTTCTTGAGCGAGTCGCTGATCGCCTGGTC
>NZ_JACCSO010000141.1 GCF_013812955.1 Nannocystis sp.
CCCGCCCGAGCGACGCGGTGTTTCGGACCAACCACGCTTCTAACTATTTGCCGCTGAGCGGCCACCTGCCGCGCGACCGCGAGCGCATCCTCGAGACCATCGACAACGCGCTCGCGGGCGAGGTCCAGCTGCGCCCCGAGTGGGCCCGGGGGCTGTAGCCGGATCCGGAGGGGCCCCGAGGACATGTCCCTCGGGGCAGGTCTCCGGAGCGCCGCTCAGGGCTTCGGGACCACCACCTGCACGCTGTAGGCGGGCAGGGGCAGCAGGAAGGCGTTGGTGTCGGCGAGCGCGGGGCCGGGCACGGACGTGAGGGTCGGGGCCGCGCCGGTGAGCTGCCAGACCTCGACGCTCTGATAGTCGGCGTTGGCGGCGAGGGTGACGGCGGCCGTCAGCGGACCGCCGGTCTTGTTGATGGCGACCAGCACGGTGCGGCCCGGGGCGGCCGCGTCGACGCTGGCGTAGATCGAGGTCTTCTCGACGTCGCTGGTGATCGCCTGGATCGAGGTGTCACCGAAGTGGGCGCCCTCGTCGTCGTAGCTGGTGAACACGCGGAAGGCGGCGTCGATGAAGGTCGGGGGCCCGCCGAGCGACCAGTACGCGGCGAGCGCGACGCCCTCGCGGCCGAAGATGCCGAGGGTGTCGGCCTGGGCGATCGCGCCGGAGATGTGGCCGCCGCCGCCGTAGTTGTACTCGGTGAAGCCGATGCCGGTGTCGGGGTAATGGGCGGCGATCTTGTCCTTGAGCCACGGGATCAGCCGGATCGGGCCCTGCAGCACGTCGTTGGCGATCCACGAGCTCTCCTTGAAGCTCGGATCCCACAGCGAGCGCGGGGCCTGCACGCGCGCGGCCACCGAGTCGGCCGAGATGTCCTCGCCGGTGATGCGCTGGCCGGACGCGTAGATCTCGGTGTACCAGTGCAGGTCGAGCACGTCGATCAGGCGCAGGCCGTCCTGGTCCCCGGCGATCTTCATCTGCGCGAGGTAGTAGTCGATCGCGTCGCCCATCTTGTCGGGCGCGGCCTGCAACGATTGATAGCCGGCGAAGCCGTACGAGACCATGCCGGTGACGATCGCGTTGGGCGCGACGGCCTTGACCGCGCGCGCGAAGTCGCGGTTCTTCTGGGCGAGCTCGACGTAGCCGACGTTGACGGGGTGGATCCGCGGATGCGTGGCGTTCCAGAGGTCGGGCTCGTTGTCCATCGAGAACAAGATCTGCGCCTCGTCACCGGCGAAGGCGTCCGGGAACTTGCCCTTGAGCCAGGCGGTGAACTCGTCCTGGTAGACCTTGTCGTCGCCGAGATCCGGCATCGCGGCGAAGGGCGCACCCTTGGCGGCGATGGTCTGGTGGAAGCGAGTGCCCAGATAGTTCGGGCTCTGGTTGACGTCGCCGCCGCCGTCCTTGTCGGCCGCGACGAAGCCGAGGATCGGGATCGTGACCATCATGTCGGCGCCGGCCTCGAGCGCCTGCTGGGTCGGCGCGCGCACGACCTCGCCGGGGATGTTGCCGTCGACCATCAGCTGCGACGCGAGATAGTCGTCGTTCTGATTCATGTAGTCCTCGCCGGCGTTGGAGGCGTTGTTCTCCCAGTTGTAGGCGGTCATCCGGTTGCCGCCCTGGCGGATCAAACCGATGCCGCGTTGCGCAGTATCGAGGTCGTGCGGCTGGTTGGTGCCGTAGATGCGCCTGCTGATCGGGTGGCGATCCTGGTCGGCGCGAATTTTGAACGTGACATCGCCGGGGCCCGGATCGCCGGGCTCGACCAGCGGCCCGGGCTCGCCGGTCGGGTCGGTGTCGGTGGCCGCGGTGGGGTCGGTGCCCGCCGTCGGATCGGTGCTGTCGGTGCTGTCGGTGCCGGGCTCGGTGGGGTCGGGCTCCGTGCCGGTCACGGGATCGGTGGCACCGCTGGTGCCGCTGGTCGGCGGGGTCTCCGTGGTCCCGCTTGATGAGGTCGCCGGGCCGCTCGGATCGTTGCTCGTCGCAGCGTCCGTGTCGCCGCCGCTGCCGGGGCAGCCGAGCAGCAGGGCCAGCGTTGTGCCAGTGAGCAAGTTAATCGAGGTACGCATGATCGGCAGGATAGCCGAGTTGCGAACCAACCGAACGATGCGCGCCGGTGCTCAGGCGCGTGTGAGCGCGGTGCACGACTGGGAGCGTCACCAGAGGGCGAGGCCCCCCCACTGAGTGTCAGCGGCGGGGCCGGGGGGGGTCAGCGGCGGGGCTGGATCATCTGGAAGTAGCGCTTGATGCGGCGGCGCTGGGCCGGGGGCACGGCCTCGTTGTCGATGCTGCTCTGCGCGAAGCTCTTGTAGTCGACGAACATGTCGCGGTAGGCCGCGCTCGCAAAGCCCTCCTGGCTGGCGGTGCGGATGATCTCGGCACGGGTGGCGCCGCTGCCTTGTTTCGGGTTGACGCGGATGCCCTTGGTCTTGGCCTTGATTCCCGTCGGGTCGGCGAGCGGGTCGGCGGTGCCGGTGCCCATGCCGTCGCCCTGGCTGGGGCTCGCGCTTTGACCTTCGCCCTGGCCGTCGCCGTCGCCCTGGCCGTCACCCTGGCTGTCACCCTGGCTGTCGCCCTGGCTGTCGCCGTCGCCCTGTTGGCCGTCGCCGTCGCCGCTCTCCATCTCCATGCGCTCGCCGTCGCCGACCTCGCCCTCGACCAGCAGGGTCGGGCCCTTGCCCTTCTCGCCGCGCTTGCCCTTGGCGGCCTTGGCGAACTTCTGCAGCTGCTGCTTGCGCTTCTGGTCCTGCTCGCCGCCGCTGCCGGCCTTGCGCATGAAGCTCTTGGCCTCTTCCATGTTGTCGCGGGCCTGGCCGAGGCGGCGCGACTTCTGGGCCTTGCGGGCGGCGTCGCCGGCGTCGCGGCGCAGTTGCTCGAGCGCGCGCTTCTGCTGCTGCTTGCCCTTGGCGCCGGATTTGGCGTCCTGGGCGTCGCGGCGCAGCTTGTCGAGCTGGCGCTGGGCCTCGCGCTCTTGCTCGTGTTGGCGGCGCAGCTGGTCGACGCGGTCTTGCTGCTTCTTGAGGCGGCGCTCCTGCTCCTCGGGGTCGGCGGCGGGCTGCTGTTGCTGCTTCTTGAGCCGGCGCTCGGCCTCGGCGAGCCGGGCGGCGGTGTCGGTGTGCTCGCCGGCGGCCTTGCCGAGGGCCTTCTCGGCGGCGGCCATGGCCCGCTGCATCGACTGCATGTCGGCGTCGTTGGCGGCCGCGGCGTCGGTCGCCTCGGCGAGGGCCTGCTCGGCGCGTTCGGCGTCCCCCTGGGCGAGGGCCTCACCGGCGGGCTTGGTGATGGCCTCCTGCTCGAGGGCCTCGGCGAGCTCGCGCATGCCCTCGGCGAGCACGGTCGGGTCGGCGTCCTGGGTCGCCTCGAGCTCGGCCTCGGCGTCGGCGAGCTGCTGCTCGAGCTGCTCGAGGCGGGCGAAGGCCGCGGCGCGATCGATCTCGCCGCGGGTGAAGGCGTCGAGGACGTCGAGCATGCCCTCGGCGATCGCGGCGGCGCTGTCCTTGCCGTCCTTGAGCGCGCGCAGATCCTCGCGCAGGGGCTCGGCCATCGCGCGCTCGGGGGCCGGGCGGCCGGCGACCGGCGAGGCCACGGGGGCCAGGACCATGATGCTGTCCTCGAGCGTATCGAAGGGCGGCGGCGGCGGGATCAGCAGCGCGATGAGCACCGCCAGCG
>NZ_JACCSO010000246.1 GCF_013812955.1 Nannocystis sp.
CCACCGCCGCCACCGCCGCCACCGCCCCATGGGCGAAGCGTGAGACCGCGGACTGTCCTGCGTATCCCGGCAAGGCGGCGGTCACGCTCGCGGACATCGAGGGCGGCTATACCGTGGCGATCGCGACCACCGACGAGTCCTCCGTCGGAGCCATCCGCGAGAACGCGCGCTACGTCGAGGGTGCGGCGGCCAGCGGCGCTGGTGCGTCCGCGCTGACCTTCGGCGGAGCGATGGGTAACCGGACCACGAACTGCCCCGTGATCCTCGACGGCACGACGATCACCGTCGCCGACCAGCCAGGCGGCGCGATCTTGACGGTGAAGGCCAAGGATCCCACGAAGGTCGACGTGATCCGCAAGGAGGCGCGCGACAAGGCGGAGATGCTCGCGATCATGCGTGATGCGATGAAGTAACGGCCGCAGCGGTCGTGAACGAGGCGCCCGCGATCGACTTGCCCGCAGGTCGGGCTTGAAGGTGATCGGGGCGCCGTGGGTCACGGCGAGCGCCCGCCGACAAGGCGGGGCTCAGCGGCGGCGGCGGCGGAGCAGCAGGAGCAGGGGCAGCAGGAGGGCGCCGAGGGGCACACTGCGCCTTGAGCCGAGGCTGCAGCTGGTGCCGGCGTCCGGGTCGTAGATGACCCCAAGCGCGGGGTCGACGGGGTCGAGCGTGGCCTTTGTCAGGGTCATGTCGTGCAGCTGTTCGGCGCCGAGGGTGGTGCGAAAGCGGGTGAGGCGGGCGCCGGTGAGCGGGACGCGGTCGGCGAAGGCGGCGACACCGGGGCGATCGGCACTGTCGGCGCGGCCGGCCGCGATCGCGCTGTCGAGGGCCCGCGTGAGGTCCGTGGTGGCAAACTCTCCGAAGCTGGCGTCGACGACCCAGGCGCCGCCGGCCTCGGCGACGGCCTCGTCGTAGAGGGCCTGATAGTTGGACTCGGTCTCGCTGTCGGCGACCAGGGCCGCGCGGTCGATCGCGCGGGCGCCGTAATTGCCGGGGACGACGGTGCCGGTGGCGAGCACATAGGCGGTGATCGTCAGCGACTCGCCGGGCGGCAGCGAGTGCGCGGCGAGGCCGAAGGGGATGGCAAAGGCGGCGGGGTCACCCGGGGGCAGGTGCAGCTCGATCGGCGCGAGGGCCCCGTCCGCCGCGCTGCTCTTGACCTTGGCGGCGAAGATGAAATTGCCCGAGTCGACGTAGGGGGTCAGCGCGGCGCCGTAGTCGGCGGGCAGCACATATCCGGCGGTCGCGAGCCAGGCCGTGATGTCCTCACCGGTGTCGCCGCCGACGACCACATAATCGTAGTCCGCGGTGCTGCCGCGCTGCAGTACCATGATATCGCCGTCGCCCCGCTCGCCGCCGTTGCCGAGGCCGCCAGCGTCGTTGAGGGAGCCGCCACAAAAGCCGCCGCCGCTGTTGTCGCTGGCCCGGGAGATCGACACCGAGGGTGCGCTCAGCTCGTCGAGCGCGAGCAGCACGCCTGTGCCGGCCTGGGAGACCATGGTCGGCTCGGCGGGCAGCGGGAGGATGAACGCGGGCGAGCCGGTGGCGCCCTTGTAGCCGGCGGAGGCGAGCAGCACGGTGCTGTCGGGGGTGAAGGCGACGAACAGCTCCTGCTCGCTCATGCCGCCGACACGTTCGCTGTGTTCGGGGAAGACCATGCCGCCGCAGGCGTGGGCGGGCGCGGTGTGAATGAGCGCGAGGGCGAGCGCGACGGAGATCGCCGGGAGGGTCGAGTAAGTCAGATCAGGGCGCATGCCGGGCAGTATGCCAGGATCTCGGGTCAGCCGGTGGGCGGGCGTCCGCGGTGCACGGCGACCTCGGAGCCCTCGGCCAGGAAGGCCGAGCGCGGCGGCGCGGCGAGGGCGTCGGCGAAGGCGGGGCCATAGAGGGTGGCGACGTCGCAGCGCAGGCTGGCGTCGTGGGCCGACCAGACCCGCCAGGGCGGGTGCTCGACGCGGTACTCGAGCGTGCGGCCGGAGCCGTCGGCGTAGCCCCAATAATGCTCGGTGATGAACTCGGCCTCGGAGCCAGGCACGAGCGGCGCGGGGGCGCCGTCGATGTGGAGGGCGAGCTCGTGCCAGTCGTCGCCGAGGCGCCAGGCGTAGGCGACGCGACCGTGGATGCGGGGAGATTCGTCGACGAGCTCGAGGGTGCGGCGCATCGGCAGGGCGACGTAGGCCTCGCCGTAGAGCACGCGGGCGACCATGGCGATCGCGGCGCGCGGCACGATCTCCTTGATGAAGACGACCCCGCGCTTCCAGCCGTCGGAGTCGACGTGCGGCTCGCCGGGCTCACCGCGGCGGCGCACGTAGAAGCGCAGGTTGACCTCCGGGAAGTTGACATGAAAAGGGATCGGCAGGCCGAGCACGCGGGTGCGCAGGAACATGAAGCCGACCACGCTGACGTAGTGCGTGCCGTTCCAGACGTCGAGCTCCGTGCCGGCCGGGAGATGAGGCGCCAGCGCGGCCGGGTCGACCGCGTAGTTGAGCATCGCCAGGTGCCGCCACTCGGCGGTCAGGAAGCGTCGCGCGAGCATAGTCGATGGCCTCAGGAGCGAAAAACGACGTCCTCGCGGGCGAACCACTTCGTGCAGGCGAACAGGGTGGCGACCGCGAGCACGAACAGGGAGGTGAAGACGAGGGCGACGAGCGCGGGTGGTGCGGTGCCGGCGACGAGCTCGCGGGTGGCGAGCGAGACGTTGAGGACCGGGATGAGCGCGGTGACGGCGGTGAGTCGGGTGCCGGGGATGAGGGCGAGCATCGCCGGGACCAGCACGACGATGGTCAGCGGGCTGATGATGCTGACGGCTTCCTTGTAGCTGCGCGCGTAGATCGAGAGCATCAGCAGCAGGGCGGCGAAGAACATCGCGAGCGGGACCAGCAGGGCGAACACGGCGGCGATGGTGGAGTGCTCGAGCACCTGACCGATCGCACTGAGCAGGTCGGGCGGCAGGCCCTCGAAGCCGTACGAGAAGCTGAGGTAGAGGCCGAGCATGGCGATCAGCGCCGAGATGATGCCGGTCAGGGTGACGACCAGGAACTTGCCGAGCACGAGGCTCCAGCGCTGCACTGGGGCGGTCAGCAGGGTCTCGAGGGTGCCGCGCTCCTTCTCGCCGGCGGCGAGGTCGATCGCCGGGTACATGCTGCCGGTGAAGCAGAACAGGATGAACATGTAGGGCAGCAGGCCGCCGACCAGCTTGCCCAGCTGCTCGCGCGGGGAGGCGACGTCGTGCTCCTGCACGCGCACGGCGTGCACGACGTCGGGGCCGAGATCGAGGGCGGCGAAGCGGCGGTCGAGCAGGGTCTGCTCGAAGCTGGAGATCGCGCTCTTGATGCGCGCCTTCTGCTGGTCGAAGCGGTCGCTCGACTTGAACATCAGCGACACGCCGCCGGGGTGCAGCGCGGCGACCTCGCGCTGGAAGTTCTCGTCGACCAGCACCGCGGCGTCGAGCTCCTCGGCGGCGATGCGGGCGGAGAGGCTGGTGACGTCGCGGTCGGGGAACACCTCGATGCCGGGCTGCGCGTCGAGGTGGTCGGCGAGGCCGCTGTCGCCGTGCGGGTCGACGACGGCGACCCGCAGCGACTGCTCGCGGGCCTCCTGCGCGCGCGACTGGGCGTAGCGGCCGACGCCGACCATCAACAGCGGCGAGACGACCAGCGGGACCACGAGCATGGCGATCAGGGTCCGACGGTCGCGCAGGCTGTCGATCAGCTCCTTGCGGACCACGGCCATGACGGGGGAGGGGAGAGCGCTCATACTGGGGCTCCTTCAGCGGCTTCGACGCGGCGGATGAACTCGTCCTCGAGCGAGCGCTCGCCGGAGGCGGCGGTGAACTCGGCGAAGGTGCCGGAGTAGAGCAGCTTGCCGCCGTGCACGATGGCGAGGTCGTCGGCGAGCATGGTCACCTCGCTCATGATGTGGGTCGAGAACAGCACGGTCTTGCCGTCGCTGCGGCACTGGCGGATGAATTGGATGATCGCGCGGGCGGCGATGACGTCGAGGCCGGAGGTGGCCTCGTCGAACACCAGGACCTCGGGGTCGTGGATGATCGTGCGGGCGATTGAGACCTTTTGTTGCATGCCGGTCGACAGCTTGCCGACGCGCCGGTTGGCGAAGGCGTCGATGCCGAGCGCGGTGAACAGGGCGTCGCGGCGGCGGCGGTAGTCGGCCTCGGCGACGCCAGCGAGCGCGGCGTAGTAGCGCAGGGTCTCCTCGGCGGTGAGGCGCTCATACAACTTGGTCGAGCCGGTCAAGAAGCCGAGCCTGCGCCGGGCGGCGACGGGGTCAGCGAGCGCGTCGACGCCTGCGATCTCGATCTTGCCGGCATCGGGGCGCAGCAGGGT
>NZ_JACCSO010000222.1 GCF_013812955.1 Nannocystis sp.
GCCGCCCATGCCGGAGCCGATGACGAGGGTGTCCCAGCCGGCGGGGCCGGGGCGGTCGGTGGGGCTGCGGCGGCTCCAGGGCTTGCTGGCGCCGGGGGTGCTGGTGGCGGTCATCGTGGGGCGGGAGGGTACCCGATCTCGGCTGGTTCGGAGGGCGCGGGGCGAGGGCATTGGGGGCGACGGACAGGGGCCGCCGCTGCCAGGGCCCCCGCGACGGCCGGTGCCCCGCCGGCTGGGCGGGCACGCTCGACATTGCCGAGGACACCGGGGATGATAGTCCAATGAACGAACACACCGTCACCTCCGCTGGTCCTGTCGAGCCCGACCACCCCGTAGACCCCGGCGAGCCGGCTCAGCCGGACGACCCGCCCGAGCCCGGCCCTGAGCCCATTCACGTGCCGGGCGACCCGGCGTGAGGGTCCAGGACCGGCTGACGCTGGTCGGCCTGGTCCTGCTGCGGCGGGGCCTCGACGCCGGCGGCCTGGCTGCCTGCGTCGGCTGCCGATCTCGAGCTTCGACGGGCGACAGTCATTGAACCGCGCTGGGCCGCCGATGCGCCGATGCCGCTCGCCATGGTCGCACGCGCCCGAATCGGCCGCCCGGCTCGTTATCACCCGTAGAAGCGGCCGAGTGATTCATCGACGTTGGTCGCCTCTTGCCCTCAGGCTTTCTCTGCGCTGATGACACACCATTTCCCATCTCGTCGCGAGAGCTGAAATTCCTTATCCTTGTCGAGGAGCTTGGCGGTCGCCATGAATGCGGCTGCATATGCGGCATCTTCGGTCGTGTCCACATACGTATAAATGACCCGCAAGAGCGAGACCTGCGGGGGCGTGCGCCCGACAGCGGCGAGCGCGGACTGGATCCCTCGCTCTGCTGCGGCGATCCACTCTGAAGGCGTATTGGCCAGATCCGAGCCCTCGCCCTCGGCAGAAATACACACCCAGACGTCCGCGAAGGAACCTCGCCCTTCAATCTGTTGCCGAATCCGATGGTTCGCTTTATTCATGGGTTACCTCGGTTTGACATCACGGGTCGACGCGGTCGCGGTCGATGAAGGGCCCGCGGTCATCCGATTCGTCGTCATACAGCGAGACCAGCAGAGCGACCGTACCACCACCGCTACAGCGGCTTACGGTCGAGCTTGCCGCTCGTGCTCGTCAGCGTGTACTGGAAGGCGCCGCCGCGCGGGCTCGGGTCGAACATGAAGGCGAGCACCGAGCGCACGCAGGCGCGGACCGCCTTGTCGCCCGGGACCACCACCCTCGCCCATCCGTTCGCGCGGACCTCGACGCGGAAGCTCAGCTGCGTCAGCGGCTTTGGCCCCTTGTTCATGCATGTCTGGCGCAGGAAGCTGTGCTGCTCCTCGATGTATTTGCGGGCGGAGCGGTAGTCGAAGTTCGGCTCCGGGCGCGTTTTGTTCGGCGTGCTGCCCGGGTCGTCGGACCCCGCATCGTCGGCGCCCGCATCGTCGTCGATCGGGTCGACCGCGGGAGCGGCGGTCGGCTTCGACGCGGCCGTCGGGGGCGTCGTGGCCGGCTCGGCCGGACCGGACGATGGTTCGGCGGCGGCGCCGTTCACGGCGACCTGGGGCGGGTCTTCGGCTGTCGGCGGCGATCTCAGCGACACGACGAGCACGGCGATCAGCCCGAGCACGAGCACGACCACCGCGACCTTCGCCCATGGAAACGGACGCGGATCGACCGACGTGGAGTCGTCGAGGAGCGGGTCGGTGTGCTCGACGATCGGCGCGGCGCGCTCGGCCGGGCGCGGCGGCTCGTTGGGCGGGAACGGTCGCGTGTCTGGCGTGGCCCGCTTCGGCGCCGCTTCGGCGGCGGTCAGCGCCGCGCTCGACGGCGTCACCGGTTGCTCGGACCCGACGAGCGGTATCTCGGGGTCGCTCGGGCCGTCGGGTGAGATCGACTTCGGCCGGCCGAGCGCGATGCGCAGCGCGTTGCCCATCTCCTCGGCCGAGGCGAACCGGCTCGCCGGGTCCTTGGCGAGCGCGCGGAGAATGATCTCGTCGGCGGCCACGGGGATCCCGCAGCCCGGCGCGGCCAGGCTCGGCGGCACCGGCGGCGTGAACTTGTGATGAAACAGCGTGTCGAGGGTGCTCTTCCCCTGGAACACCGGCCGACCCGTCAGCAGCTTGTACAGCGTCGCGCCCAGCGCGTACACGTCGGAGCGCGCGTCCGGGATGGTGCGCGACGCGACCAGCTCCGGCGCCATGTACTCCGGCGTGCCGAGGATGATGCCATCCTGCGTCACATCCGTCTCGCCGTTGACGTCCTTCGACAGCCCGAAGTCGATCAACTTGATGTAGTCGACGTTGTCGTCGAGATCGAGGCGCATGCAGTTCTGCGGCTTGATGTCGCGGTGGTAGATGCCGCGTTTGTGGCCCGCGTTCAAGCCGCTGCAGATCTGCAGGGCCATCGGCCCGAGCCGCACCCACGGGATCGGCCCCTCGCGCTGGATCAGATCATCGAGCGTCTCGCCCTCGAGGAACTCCATCACCACATACAGCTGACCCGTCGGGAACGTGCCGACGTCGTAGGCCCGCACGATATGGTTGCTCTGGATCTCCATCATCACGCGCGCTTCCTGCACGCAGCGCTTCATCATCTCTGGCTTGTGGGACAGCTGCAGCTCGACGATCTTGACCGCGACCTTGCCCAGCGATCGGATGTGGAGCCCGAGGTACACCCGCGACATCCCGCCGGTGCCGATCACGCGCTCCAGCCGGTAGCGATCGTCGATCACCAGGCCGAGGAGCGCGTCTTCCTGGTCGTTCGTCGGGGCCTGCGCCACCAGGGCGGGGATGTGCGCGGCCGGGGGGGTCGCCTGGTTCGACGGCGGCGATGCGGGCATCGGCGTCGGCTTCTCGTCGACCACCGCGAACATGGCGGCGAGCGCCGGCGTCATCGCCAGCCTGTGCGTCGGCTCGTCGTCGCCTTCCTCGTCCTCGACGGCCTGCGCGATGGATACCTCCTCCAGGTCGATGTACGACGGCTCGGCCGCCGCGGGCGCGCGCGTCGGCAAGAGCGTCGGCAAGAGCGCCGGCCTGGCGACGGGAGCCGCGACGACCGTGTCGGCGACGACCGTGGGCTTGACGAGCGCGGCGGGCATCTTGAAGGTCGGTGCGGCGACCGGGCCGGACGGGCGTCCCGAAGCGGGTTCGGCGGGCCGGGCCTGGGGCAGCGATCGGGTCGCAACGGTGTCGGCTGTCCCCCGTCCGGCGGGCGACGGCGTCGCCTCGGAGTGACTGGGCGCGGGTGCCGGTGTCTGGGGGATCCTGCTGCCCGGGAGATCGATGGTTCGCCGCATGGAGAGCAGCGATTTTACTGCGATTGCAAGAGGCTGATCGCCCTGGCCGGAAAATTCGCGGTGACGCCGTGATGCGCGATACTACGCACACCAAGTTGATGCTTGCATACGCGGGCGTTGCGGTGAACGCGTTGCAGGCGGGGATCCATGCTTCCCCCTGTCCGCCTTCCGGCTGGATTCGCGCAGATCGAGGCCGATGAGGGGCCGCTGTGGCGTGGTGCCGAATTTGGGGCGCCGATCGGCGATTATGCGCCGCGCGTTAGTACTACTTGCTCAGGTCCGTGAAGGGCCCCGCAAATGCGATTGTGATGTGACTCGCGCCTGCAGGCCGGGCAGAGGCCGGTCGGGCGCCGGTGGATCTGCTGAAGAACAGGTCGAAGGCCCGGCGGCGCGACCAGGACACACACGCGCGCCCTGAACTGCTCGAGCTCCAGAAACAGCGCCTCCTCGACGTGCGAGCGAGGTCAGCGCGGCGCGGGGGGCCGGGGCGGCGGCTGCTCGACTGGTTTGGCTGGTTTGCCGTTCGCGGGTTTAACCTTCATATCATAGGTCTCTTGCGCGGCTGGCCACCATTTGGGCTCGGGGCCGCCGGCCTTTTTTACCTGGATCTCCAGGTCGATGCGATCGTGGTAGTGCTCGATGAGCGATTCGCAGCTCTTCATCTTCATCCGCGACTGGATCCCGAGGCTCATGGCGGCCAGCGCGGCGGCCGTCAATCCGCTGATCGCGGAGGACACCGCCAGGACAGTGTTGGCATCACCCTCGAGGCCGAGCGTGCTCAGCCCCTGGCCGCCCGCCGCCATCGCCAGGGTCGCGCCGGCGGCCTGAAGGGTCGTGATCGTGATCTGGTTGCCGAGGCAGCTGGAGACCGCGCGATTCATCGCGTTATCATAGGTTTGATAGGGAACCCTGGACGAGCGGCAGGCGGGTGCGCCGAATGTTGCGCCGAGCATTGCGCCGAGCATTGCGCCGGCGAGCGCCATCTTGCGCGTGGTACTGACAATCGGGGGCGATTTTGTCATGGCTCTCCGGGCTATCGCAGCCTGGATACCCATGACCGATGATATGAGCGTGGCTATCAGCTCAGGCGAGGGCGCTCGAGAGGGCGTGGGCGAGGGCTTCGGGGGCGCCGGGGCGGACGAGCGGGGCGCCGGGGTAAAGATCGCGCATGAGCTCGGGGATGCCGCCGACGGCGGTGGCGACGACGCGCAGGCCGTAGCGGCGGGCCTCGGCGATCACCAGCGGGGCGCCCTCGCCGAGGCCGCCGATCTCGCGGGAGGGCACGCAGAGCAGGGCGGCGCGGCGGTAGAGGGCGTCTTTTTGCGGGCCGTGCACGAAGCCGTGGAAGTGGGCGTCGAGGCGGTGGTTGCGGGCCATCGCTTGCAAGCGGCGGCGCTCGGGGCCGTCGCCGGCGATCTCCAGGCGCGGGGGATCGGGCATCAGCGCGGCGGCGGTCAGCAGGTCGTCGACGCCTTTTTGTTTAATTAAACGGCCGAGGAACAGGACGTCGCGGGTGCGTGGGGTCGCGATCTCGGGGGTCTCCGGGGCCAGCGCATCGACGGTGGCGACCATGGTCTCGACCTGGCAGTGCGCGGGCACCGGGTCGAGCCCCAGGGCGCGGGCGAAGCGGGCCAGCTTCTCCGCGGAGGGGAAGGTCAGGCGGTCGGCGGCGAGCAGGGCCCGCGCGACCCGGCGGCGCAGCGGGCCCGGGAGGGCGAGCACGAGGTCGACGTCGGTGCCGTGGC
>NZ_JACCSO010000239.1 GCF_013812955.1 Nannocystis sp.
TCACTCGCGCTTCCCCTCGCGCCCAGGACCCCGCCAATTCCTCCCGGCCGCGCGCTCCCCGCTGCTCACCCGGTCGCTCCGTACTCACCCGCGCGCCCAAATTCCCACTTCAAAACGCTTAAGCGCACAGGGCCTCATGTGACCCACGGCCGAGGGGCGATAGCAGGGGCTGTCCTTCTCCTAGTGGTTGGCGGCGGCTGTCATCCGAAACCATACCCAGAGACTACGGATGGTTACACGGACAGCGCGAGCGGATCCGGTTCGGGGACGACTGCTATTCAGACGGGGAGCTCCGGTGGCCCGGTTACGACGACCTCGGAGTCGGGCGCGCCAGCGACGACCGATGAGACGTCGGGGACGCCATACGGCTGCGGAGATGGGATCCCTGAGCGCGATATCTACTGCTTCCAAGAGAAGACTTTCCCGGAGATCTTGTGCGAGCGAAAGGTTGCGGCAGACTTCAACGGCGACGCGCATCTGGATCTGGCCGTTAAGCTTGATGACAATGTTCAGATCCTGTTCGGTGACGGGTCGGGCGATCTGGTGAAATCATCAGAGCACTCTCTCGGCGAGCTTGTACTGTCCGACGTCGTTTTCAGCGCTCTCGACATCGATGGTGACGCCGACGCCGATCTCCAAATCATTACGGACATGAAGTTGTTTGATCTGCGGAACGTCGGCGGTGGCTTGTTTGCGCAGCCGATCGTCCATAAATTCCCGTTCGTTTCGTCACCGCTGGCCCTCGTCGATGTCTCCGCCGACGGACTTCCAGACGTAGTGACGTCGGTGCTGTTCGAGAACGAGCCCCAACTTCGGATTTACCACAATGACGGCATGACGTTCACTGTTACGCCCTTCGCCGTAGCGCTCCCGGGCTGTTATGGATCGGCCATGATTGCAGGCACGCTCGATGCGGATCTGCTTCCAGACGTGCTCGTCACGTCTAGTTGTAACACCCCTAGCGACAAGTCGCCGCTGACATCGCTGCGCAACGTTGGCGACGAAACGCTCGAAAAACTTGGAATGTTCGAGGTCGGCCGCGATCCGGTCGATATCGCCCTGGGCGACATTGATGGGGATACGTTCATTGATGCGTCGATAGCGAACCAAGATGGCGGTGATATTAGCGTCATGCGCGGCCTTGGAGACGGAAAATTCGCCTCTGAGATCAGAATCGGCGGCCTTTGTGACGGCTGCACAATGCTGAGATCGCTCAAGAGTGCGGATCTCGACGGGACCGGACTCAGCGACGAACTCATCACCACAGCGTCGGTCGGCAAGCCCAGCCTTCAGATGGTGGCCATCCTCGATCCGCTCTCCCCGCAACCGACGGTTCTGGTAGTCCACCAAGCCGTGCTGTCCATGATCGAGATCGGCGATTGGAACGAGGACGGAGTTTCGGATATCGCTTTTTCGAACGCAGATTTGAGCTTAGGAATTCTACAGTCTAATCCGTAGGCTTCACGCCGGAGGTCTGAGCTATGTACCCACCTAATTCGATGCATGGTGTGATCTCGTCGTTGTTTCTGGCTCTAGCGAGCGGTTGCCCTGGAGGAGGAGGCGATACGGAGTCCGCAACTGATGGGTCCTCAACAACGGACACGACGACGGACACGACGGAGTCGTCAGTAACGGATGCGACGGACCCGACCACGCCTACAGGGGGGCCGTCCGTCGAATGTCCTGCGCCTGTCTCCCCTGGAGATTTCGCATTCTTCGGCGACGACGAGGCTCTCGCCGTCAATTTCGCGGAGATCTGTTCAGAGGCTGATTTCCCGGCATTGCACGAAGCGTACGTAACCGACAAATTTCTCGCCAGCGTGTATCGTCCTGACGTTCAAGGAGATTGGCCCGACCAGGACCTACCGCTGATAATATTCGGCCACGGGAACGGCCACAGATATTTCGGGTACGATGGTCTCTTTTCGGAGCTCACGAGGCTGGGCTTCGTGGTGATCAGCCTCGACTTCCCGGACAACATGGATGTGCAACCTCGCGGTGACCAGATCTTATGCGCCTCCAGGTGGTTCTCGAGCACGTGGACCGAATCCGGGCGGCTCGATGGGAGCCTGATCTTCGCCGGCCACAGCCGCGGGGGTGAGGCCGTCCCGTATGCAGTTGGACTGCCAGACCCACGAGTGCGACGCGGCGGTGCTGGTGCGTCGCCACCTCGCGGAGTTTCTGGCTCGCTGCGAGCAGCGGGCGGGGCCGCTGCCGGCGTTCGTGAAGGCGGAGCTCGAGGGCTTCGCGGGCTGCGGGGACTTCGAGCTCGGCTTCGTGCGGACCTGCTGCCGCAGCTGCGGCGACGAGCTGCGGGTGCCGTTCTCCTGCAAGTCGCGCGGCTGCTGTCCCTCGTGCATGGGCCGGCGGATGGCCGAGGGCGCGGCGTTGCTGGTGGACCACGTGCTGCCGGCGGTGGGTTACCGGCAGTGGGTGCTCTCGTTCCCGGGCCCGATGGCGGTGCGCCTGGGCTACGACGCGCCGCTGCTGGCCGGCATCGCTGGGCGGCTGGCGCGAGCGGTGATGCAGGACATGCGGCGCCGCGTCAAGCAGCAGCACGGCCTGGCCTCGGCCCTGGTCGCTGCACGCGGGCGTGGTCACGGTCGTCCAGCGTTTCCGCAGCGACCTCGGCCTTTATGTACACCTGCACTTGTATGTTCCGCGGGTGATCTGAGACAAGCTTCCCTCCGGACTCCGGGAGACCGATCTGCACTTGGGCTACGAGCCCGTCAGGCAGCAAGGTACCCGGAGTCAAATCTGTCCTCGAGAGCCCGAACAACTGCAAGAGCCATCTCTGAGCTCGAATCTACAAGGGTGGGCGTGAGGCCAGATGCCTATCACACGGACGTGAAAGAGCATGAATCCAAGAATTTTCATCGGGATCGACGTCAGCAAGGACAATCTGGACATCGCGGTCAAGGCCGCGGAGACACGCGACGGAGTCAGCCCCGCGAAGCGGGCTGCCGAGTCATGGTCCACAACCAACACCGAAGCAGGATGCGACGAAACGGTGCGGAAGCTGCAAGCCCTGAGCCCGCACCGGATCGCGCTGGAAGCGACAGGCGGCTACGAACAAGCGATCTTTCGGGCTCTCCGAGGGGCTGGGCTGCCGGCAGTGATCGTCCAGCCATTGAGCGTACGCGAGTTCGCCAGGGCGATGGGAAAGCGGGCCAAGACGGATCCGATCGATGCGTTGATGATCGCGTACTTCGCCGAGGTTCGACAGCCGGCGGTCGTGCCGCTGCCAACGGCGAATCAGGACCGGATCGCTGGCCTGCGTGCGCTGCGAACGGACCTCCTGGCGACTCGGGTTCAATACACCAATCGTCTGGAGAACTGCCGTTCGGAGGTTCGGGAGCACATCGAGAAACTCCTCGTTGGCGTCGCTGCTCAAGTCGCCGAACTCGACGCCAAGATCCACGATGCTGTTGAGTCCTCGCCCGAGGACGCCGCCAAGGCAGCACTGGTACGGACCGTCCCGGGGGTCGGGCCCGTGACCGCCGCGACCCTGGTCGGCGAGCTCCCTGAGCTCGGCAAACTCGACAGGCGGCGCCTCAGCGCGCTCCTTGGGGTCGCTCCCATGAAC
>NZ_JACCSO010000248.1 GCF_013812955.1 Nannocystis sp.
GCCGCCCACTCCGCCCGCGCGCGAGAGATCGTCGACGCCCCGCCCCAACTCGGGCCTGTTGCACGACACCATGCGCGCCGGATCGCCGGTCGCCCCGCAAGCGCGGGGGCCGAAGGACGATCCGCGCCCGGCCGCCGGTCCGACCGGCGGGATGCTGAATGCGACGATCCGACCGGGCTCCGCACCGCCGCCCGCACAGGCCCGTCCACGCGCCGATGAACCTGCGCGGTCCACTGTGTTCACGGCGCCGGCCCGACCCGGAGGTGCCAGCGAGCCCGTCCGTCCGACCTCGGAGGCGAACACGACCATGCGCTCCACGAGCTTCGTGCCGCCGTCCGGACGCCCGATCACGCGTCCGCCGGCTGCTGTCGCCGATCCCGCTCGTGCGCCCGCGGTGAGCGGCGGCGCGGGGTCGACGGCACCAGTGGCATCGGTTGATTCGAAGCTCCCGATGGCTGGCTCGCGACCTGCGTCGAGCGCCGAGCCGAGCGCTGCAAGTCCGGCCGCGAGCAAAGCTGCAGTCAGTCCCGCTGCGGCAGCGAGTCCGGCAGCGAGCACAGTGACGGCGATCCCGGCCGCGAGCAGTCCCGCCGCGGGGCCGGTCGCTGCAGCGAGCAAAGGCGCAGCGAGTCTGATCGCTGCGACCCCGAGCAAGGTCGCTGCAGCCGGTGCGACCCCGAGCAAGGACCGGGCGAGCTCCGGCGCGAGCCCTGTCGCAGCCAAGCCGGCCGCGAGCACCGGCACGACGATGAGCTCACCGACCGTTCCATCCGCCGCCCCGACGGTCATCCCCGGCACGCCGGCCGCCGCGGCGACCCCACGTAGCGCCGGCACCCGTACCCCGATGCCCGCGCCGGTGGTTACGCCGGCTCCTTCCGCTCCCGCGGCGAGCACGGCCGCCCCGGTCGCTGCTGCGCCTCCAGAACCGGCGCCAAAGCCCGTGCTCGCGCCCGAGCCCACGCCCGCACCTGCGCGGGCCGGCAAATCCATGTTCAACCCCTATCCCTCGCTGGCGGGCGGCGCTCGCCCCGAGGGCGCGTCCACGGCGAAGACCGCCTCGTATGCGACGGTCGGCGCAGCTGGCTCAAAGGACAGCCCGGTGGACAGCCCCAACCCGCGCTCGAGCCCGAACGCGAGGACCGCCCCGCACGCGGCCGCGGCGGCTGTCCCCAAGGACAGCCCCGCCGCGCCTGGCCCTCAGGACAGCTCATCGAGGCAGCGCATCAGCAGCACAAAAACCGCCGCATATCCGACCGTCGGCGCCGAGGACCCGAAGCCCTCCGACTCGACCCGCAGCCCGATCAAGACCGGCGCCGCCCCGGTGCTGCCGTTCAACTTCCTGCGCCCCGCGGCGAAGACCGGCGAAGCTGGCGAGCCGACGCGGCCCGAGGACCCCAAGGGCCCGGGTCGCAAGAAGCCCTGACGCCCGGGCCGGCCAGGCGCTCGCCGCAATCGAACCGTGACGCCGCTGGCGAGCCGCCAGCGAGTGAGCAAAAACCGCTGGCGAGCCGACGGCCCTTCGAGCCACCGCGCCAGCGCGCGCATATCAACGCCCAGACGCGCCAAAAGCGGGCAGGGGCCCGCTTCTGGTCGTTCGAAGTTATGCCCTCGAACCCATGCTCGGGGGTCTCAGACCCGGCGGCGACGGTCGTCATTGCGAGCCGCCGCGGGGGCGGGCTCGGCCGCGGCTGCGCGTGCGGGGCCGCTGCCGAGCTTCCCCTCGAAGCCCTTGAGCAGCTCGCCGAGGCTGCCCATGCCCTTACCGGGGCCGGCGGCCTTCTTGTTGGCCTGGGCGAAGCTCTTGAAGTTGCTGCGCTCCTCGGCCGCGGCGACGCCCTTGATGCTGAGGCGCAGCTTGCCGGTCTTCTGGTCGCGGCTCATCACGACGACCTCGACGTCCTTGCCGATCGGGAAGCTGCGCTTGGGGTCGGCGCCGTGGGGGATGCCGAGCTCGGCCATCGGCACCAGGCCGCGCCCTTGCTCGGTGTCGACGAACACGCCGAAGGCCGCGATCTCGGCGACCTTGCCGACGAGCATCGTATCGGCGGCGACATGCGGGGTCTCCGGCTGATCCGAGGACTTCATCGACAGGCTGATCTTGAGGTCGCCGCTGGTGCCGCGGGTGTCGAGGGCGACGACGCGGACCTTGACCGGCTCGCCGATCTTCACCACGTCCTCGACGCGCTCGACGCGACCGTGGCCGAGCTCGGAGATGTGCACGAGGCCCTCGATCCCGCCGAGGTCGATGAAGGCCCCGTAGGCCTGGATCGACTGCACGATGCCGTCGAGCTCGGCGCCGACGACGAGGCGCTCGCGCACGCCCTTGGCCTGCTCCTGGCGCTCGTCCTTGAGGACCGCCTTGCGCGAGACGATCACGCTGCGGCCGCCCTCCTTGACCTCCATCACCTTGAAGAAGAACTTCTGGCCGACGAGGTGCTCGAGCTCCTGCACGTAGCCGATGTCGACCTGCGAGGCCGGGCAGAACGCCCGCACGCCGCCGATCTCGACCTCGAGGCCGGCCTTGACCGCCTTGCTGACGGTGCCCTCGATCGGCACGCCGCTGTCCTTGGCGAGCTCGAGCGAGCGCGTGTCGACGCCGCCGCGGCCGATGTGCACGACCAGCACCACGCCGTCGCGTCCGGCGGAGGCCACGGTCGCGCGGATCTTCTGGCCGACCTCGACCTTGATCTTGCCGTCCTTGTCGGTCAGCTGCGCGCGCTCGATGCGGGCCTCGGACTTGGCGCCGATGTCGACGAATACGCTGTCGGTACTGATCTCCGCGACGATGCCTTCCACCATCTGACCGGTCCGGACCCGCCGCATCCCGCGGTTCGCGGCGGTCGCGGAGGTGGATTCAAACATCGCGGCGAAGTCTTCGTCTTGCTGGGCGGCCATGGGGAGGGCAAGCTTGGCAAAACGCGCACCGGCAAACAAGGGCCGCGCGCGCCGCCAGTCGCCGCATCACCGCGGGCAACGCACGCGGGCGCCGGCCGCGAGACCGCCGACCGCGCTCCAGGTCCACTCCCGCGTATCCCCGGTGTGCCCCGTGGAGCTCACGGGATGCACCGGGATGCATCGGGATGCGCCAGCGAGTCTCGGGACGCGCAGGCCCAGTCAGCGCGGCTTCTTGCCGGACTTGACCTCGATCGTGCTGGCGATCGGGCGCATGTCGGGCAGGGGCGGGGGCAGGTCGTTGACCGTGAGGGGCCGCCAGGGCTGGACCACGTCGATATAGCCGGGCTTGCTGAGCCGGATCTCGTGAATCTTGTTGTCGCCGACCGGGACGGCGATCTCACACGGCGTGGTGCACTGCATCTGGCCGTCGACCTGGGCATTCACACCGTCGACGTTGGTGCGGAGCAGGGCCCGGTTCATCGGCAGGCCGACGTCGGCCTTGGTCTCGACGGCCTTGGTGTCGGTCTTGGCCTCGACGACCGGCGTCTCGCCGTTCGGCAGCAGCAGCATGATGATCGTGACCAGGAGCCCGAGCACACCGATGCCGATCAGGATCAGCGGCAGCTGGGTCGAAGGCGGCGGCGGACGCCCGCTCGGCTGCATCGGCCGCGCGGCGGTGCTGACG
>NZ_JACCSO010000282.1 GCF_013812955.1 Nannocystis sp.
CGGTGTGGCGGATGCGGGCGCGCAGGCGGTTGTTGCCGCCGACGCAGCAGTGTTGGCCCATCGCCAGCGGGATCGGCAGGAGGCCGTCTTTGATCACCGTGCCGTCGCCGTTGTAGATCTCGCTGCCATAGTGCTTGGTGTCGAGCAGCTCGTCATCGAGGAACCACTCGATCTGGATCTCGTCGTGGTTGTTGCCGTTGTTGGCGAGCCGGTAGCGCAGGCTGTAGCAGCCAGTCGGCCACGGCGGCCGGACGTCCTGCGCCAGCAACACCGAGGCGCCGGGCACCACCGGGATCGCACCATCGAGGATCATGTTGATGTCCGTGCGGCCGCCCCGGTAAAAGCGGGCCGTCGTGATCGGCGCGTACATCAGGCCCTCGCATCCGTTCGAGGGCATCAACGAGCCGCACGCCGGCAGCGCGGCGGCGTTGGGTACCGTCATCAGGCTCTGGCTGCGGCACATCTCGGCGGCGATCTGGCGCGCCATGTAGGTCAGTTTTTGCTCGGTCTCGGCGTCCATGTTCTCTAGCCTTTCCTCCGGGCACCGCCCAGGAGTGTGTTGAATTCATCGTTGATCTCGGGCTCGCTGTGCGTCGGCGCGGCGGGCGGTGTCGTGGCATTGGAAGAGGCGGGCGCGGACGTGCCGCGCCGGCCCCGGGACATCAGGTCCATGAAGGCTTCATCGACGGTGCGCGCCGCGGGAGCGGGCGGCGCCGTGGAGGTCGGTGGCGGCCCAGCGTCGGCGATCGGAGCGACCGGGACCGCATGCACGGACCAATTCAGGACCAGCACGTGCCCGGGCGCGGTGCGCCCGACGAGCGCGGCAGGTACCTCGAGGCGGAGCTCGTGCCCGTCCTCGTCGACCGCCTGGACGCGAGCGACCGGCGACCCGGCGGCCGTGAGCACGCGTGACACCCGGTATACTTGCGTGGCCATGGGTCAGCCTCCCTGCTCGTGCGGGTGAATGAGCGTGAAGGCCGTGGCGCCGACCATGAACATGGTGCCGCCGACGGCGAAGACCGCCCGCGTCACGACGCTCTCGTCGAGCAGCGCGCCCGCGACGATGCCGGGCAGCCCCGCGACGGCGGTGACGGGCGCGCCGGCGATGCGCATGTCGGCGTTCTTTTGGGTGTGGTATCCGGCGGTGAAGCCGGTCGCCGCGCTGGTGACGACGGCGCTGACGTCATACCAGCGCCCGCGGCGGTACTCGGCCATGCGTCGCGTCATCTCCTCGTTGGCCTTTTGCGCGCAGATCTTCTCGGCGTCGGCCTTGTCCCTCGCCTCGCGGACCTGGGCCCGCGCGCTCTCCAGGCGCGACGTGAAGTCTTTGCGCACGCTCGCCTCGATATCGTTGATCTCCGTGCCCGGCGATCGACCGGACTTCGATGGTTCTTCTGCCATGTGCATTCCCTCCCTTCTTTAGTTCGAGTTCTTCGGGTCTCTCGGGCTCCGCGTCCCGCACATCGCGCCCAGCGCGACGGCGGCGCCGTCGATCAGGTCGTCGATCCAGTCCGCGGACTTTGTTGGATTAGCCGCCACGATCTCGGCGCGGGCCTTCTCGATCAGGTGCCGGGACAGCCGCGCGGCCGCGGCCTCGCCCTCCATCAGCTTCTGCTCGCGCGCCATGTAGTCGATCTCGGCCAGCGCCGTCTGGTAGCGCTTTTGCAGCTCGCCCGCCTGGTCGGCGAGGCGCTTATTGTTGTGGAGCAGCTCCAGCGTGAACGTGCTGGCTTGCTCGAGCATCCACGACTGCACCCGGGCGGCGCGGTCGTAGGTGTTCCAGAGCATCGCGTGGGCGAGCTCGACGTCAGCGACGGGGTCCTTCCCGCGACCGTCCTCGCGGTCCTCGAGGATATGGACGGGCTCCTTCGCCGCCTCGGGGGCGGCCGGGCTGCGCGCGCGCAGCCGGGTGTCGATGGCCACACCGTCGACGAGGATGCGAACATCCGCGCCGAAGCGAGCCTGCAAGGTGCGGATGAGCTGTGACACGTCGGCGTTGGGCACCGCGGCCAGCTCCTCGAGCACGCGCTTGTCTGCATCAATGGCGAGCACCGCATGGGTGCTCGCCTCAGTACGCCTACCATTCATCGTCGCCACGCTATCGCATTGCGGGGTGGCTGTAAAGCGGGGGGGCCGGCCCGGGGTCGAGGGTTATCTGCGCACACGGGCGCTGTCCCATTGTTCCATTGTCTCATCGTCCCATCTTCTCATTGTCCCATGTGCCGTTGCGATGGTTGCGTCTGCGATCGACGTGGGCGCATTGTTCGGCCCTGCGCACGCGGCTGCGGTGCGGACGCTGTTCGACCGCCGCGGGTGAGCCTGGCCCCGCGCGACGGCCCGTCATGCGCAATGGGGCCCCACGGGCTTTTGTGGTGCCGTGATTCCGACTTGCCGTCCCATGTGGCACGCGTCGGCGCGGCGCCACCGGGGCGAACGCCGTCTCGTGGCCTGTCTGCCGGGCGGTGCGGGTGTTGTTCCCGAATGTGGGGCCGCCCGGGGCACCGGCGCGGCATGGCCGGGCCGCCACCGCCCGACGTCGGCGCTCTCCGGGGGCCTGTCGGGCCGTTATTCCGATGTCCGTTCCCATCTCTGCGCGGCGATGGCCGAGATCGGAACTCGGGAAGCGTGACCGTGTGCGGGCGATTTAGGGCCCCGAGCAACATCGGCAGCCCGCGAATTCGGTCGCCGAATCGCGCGGCCGTGATGCTCGCGTGGGCGGCCAGCCGAGATCTCCTGGCGGCATCGCCGGTTGCGTGGACCACCAGCACGCGAGCGCGACGACGGCGACGACGTTATCGTCGCCCGACCCCGCTCAGCCGGCGGACATATTGGCCCCGTCCGCTGTGTTGACCAGTCAACACGGGGGGCGTGGCCGCATCATCATGTGGCCACGCCCCCAGGCGTGACCGCCGGCCGGCGGACCGGGTCGCGGCATGGTCAAACGCGCTAGCGTATCAAGCCTGGATCCGCGCCCAGAGGGTCTACGAAGCCGCCCGTGGGCGATCTGGCGCACGCGATTCTTCGTTTTCTCGCAAGCCCCGCCGATGAGGGGTTATCCCCATGGGATGATGGAGCACGCGGACGGCCAGGCCGTGCTGAAGCGGCTGTCGAGCCGGCTGGTGCGCGACTACACGGCGCGGTGCGCCGCGCGGGCCGACGCCCACGGCCAGGAGTGCGCGGCGGACCGCGAGTGGAGCATGCACGCGGACGAGGTCTTCTGCTCCGCGGTTCGCGAGGGCACGCTCGCCAAGGCCCGCGAGGGCTCCAACTGGACGCTGATGATGGTGTGGAACAAGCAATACGGGTCGCGGATGCTGGCCCAGGGCTCGCGCGAACACGTGGAGCGCTGCGCCGTCGACGTCGCTATCCATGGTCCGCCAGGAGGACCCGAGTTCGGCGACCAGCGGCCCGGCTGGTACTGCACCGGCGGCGATGACACGCTCCACGCGGTCACGATCGGCGGCGAGCTTCGGCTGATGCCGCTGACCACCGGCGACCAGATCCTCATGCTCGCCCGCAACGACGCCGCCGTCAGCGTGCTCGACGTGGGCGAGGCGGAGGCGCTGCAGCGCACCGCCCACGAGCGAGTGTTGCGCTCGCCCGGCGAGGCGCTGTTTGTGCGCATCGGCGAGCAGCGGGTGTTTCTGCGGGCCAGCGGGGCGGCCGGGGCCCTCGGCCACGTCGACCTATTCGATGGCACCAGGCTGATGCTCGGCCACCTCGGGGGCGACTACTATGGTTTGCTCGTCGTCCGCGACGGGCAGCTCGGCGAGTGCATGAGCGTCTACTGCTTCGCCGAGCTCCGCCGCGGCGACCTCGGGCAGATCCTCACCTGGAATCATCGTACCCGCGGCGCGCAGGACCACCCGGCGGACCCCGAAGTCGGACGCGAACGCGAAGCCCGAGTGATCTTGAACGCGCCACGGCCCGATACACGCCTGCCGCAATCGCCACCACCGCAATCCCTCACGGGCCGCAAGCTCTCGCTGACCGACCTGGCCGTCATCGACCGCTATCTGAGTTTCGACCCCTCGGGCCCGGGCGCGACCATCGTCCCGACGCTGCTCGAGGCGCTCCGCGCCCTTGCCCGCATCGAGCTCGCCAACCGGGTAATGCGTGGATGCGACCTGCAGAAACGGATCAAGGCCCTGTGCGGCATCGAGTTTCACTGCTGCTCCAAGACCTTCGGTCGGGCGCTCGCGGCCATCGCCGCACACATGCGCGCCGCCAGGCCGGGGCCGGCGGGCTGCCTGCTGAGCCCGGTCGGGAAGCGCTGGTTGCTGCGCTGGGGCGACCTGCGGCTCATCGACTCGGAGCTGCTGGCTTGGATCGCCAGGACCACGCCCGCCGAGGCGGGGACCACAACGACACCACCAGCCGCATCGGTCAGCCAGCCTGAGCCGCCGGCCCCCGACCCGGCACCGACGAGCACGAGCGGCCCGTCATCGTCACCCGTCGAGCCCCGCGCTCAGGCATCCGCTGCGCCAGGCGAAGCCCCGAGACCCAGAACGGAGGCGACCTCGCCGGACCCGCAGCAGGCCCACGCGACCCCGCCAGACGCGGCCCTCGCGTTCGACGACGCCGAGCTCGCGCGGTCGCTCGCCGAGGCGCAGCGGCGTCGCACGCCCTGGCAACCAGACGGCCAGTTTCGCGCCACCATGGGCCAACCGCCCGACGAGGAGCCGGCGAGTCAGTGGTCTGGGCGGAAAAAAGCTCGCGACCCGCCGGACGAACCGGAGTGACGGCGGGTGTCGCCATGCGCTGCCTCGACCACTGTCACGGGAGGGCGAGTATCGCGGCGAGGAGCAGGGGGATGCAATACCTCGCCCTCGTCGGCAGCCGGGCCAGCCGTGGATGATCTGCGCGGGAACACGCATCCCCGGTACAAGCGTTCCAGCCATGAGGACGCCTGTGCTACCGATCACCCTCGAAGACTTCAACCTGGAAGCCGCGGAACGACGCCTCTGTGTCGAGGCGCTCGCCTTCGCTGGCAACATCGTCGGCGCCGCTCAGCTCCTCGGCATTACCCGGCACGCGCTCAAGCGCCGCATCATCAAGCTCGAGCTCCGATGGTCGCGCACCGAAGGCACCGGCAGAGTGGGGCCCGAGGCTTCGGAGTAGCCGCGACGGTGCTACGCCGGCACCAGGGCCAGGCCAATGATGCAACCCCGCCGCGCTCGATGACCGGGCTTGCCCACACAACGACGTCGCCGCTGTGTTCGGAGAGCGCCAGCGGGGCGCCGGCCACGAGTAACCGATGCCGACGCGAGCTACACGCGCGCTCGCGTCGGCCGCCTGATGTGTTCGTCGCCGGCGCTCGGCCTGGGGCTGTCGGCAACCGACGTGGACATCCGGGCGAAAATGCGCTATGTTGCGGTCGTGGGGACCCGGCACACCCTGGCGCTCTTGTCGGTTGCGGCCTGCCAGCAGTCGACCACGAATCAGACTGGCTTCAGCTCGACGCCGGAGATCACGACGGCCCCGGCGTCGACCGGCGAGGGTTCGACGAGCTCGAGCAACTCGGGGACGTCGACGAGCGAGGCCAGCGGCTCAGGGAGTAGCGCCGCCGAGACGTCGGCCGAGCCGCCGCGCGACCTCGGCGTGATGCCGGACTTCGGCGACGGCGCGCCCATCGGCTGCAACGGCAAGATCGACTTCCTGTTTATGATCTCGCGCGACGCCAACATGGCGTACCGTCAGGAGCAGGTCGCCCTCGCGTTCCCCCAGTTCATCGCCGCGATCCAGGAGAAGTTCGCGGACTTCGACTACCACATCATGGTCGTGACCGGCGACGACGGGTGGGGCGACGACACCTGCACGCAGATGTGTCCCACTCCCGCGTGCAAGATCGGCGAGCCATGCTGCCCGTTGACCCCAAACGGCGACAAAGGGGAGCCGTGCTGCAACGTGCCGCAATACCCGTGTCAAGACCTCGACCTCGTGGCCCAGTGCGATCGGACGTGGGGGGCCGGCGAGGTGTTCCCTGCAGGCTATGACGCGCCGAACAAGCCGTGCCCGATCGACGGCGACCGTCGTTATCTCGTGAAGGGTCAGAGCGACCTGGGGGGCACGTTCGGGTGCATCGCCAGGGTCGGCGTCAACGGCCACTTGTTCCTGGGCCAGGCGCTGACGGCCGCGGTGCAGAAGCCCATCAACGACAAGGGCGGCTGCAACGAGGGGTTCCTCCGCGACGACGCGCTGTTGATGGTGACCTTCATCTCCACCAATGGGGACATTAAAGGTTGGCATTCGGAGGGCACCCCGGCCGAGTGGGCGCAGGCCGTCCTCGAC
>NZ_JACCSO010000316.1 GCF_013812955.1 Nannocystis sp.
GGCCACCCTCGATCGGTTGTCCGTGCCCGACGTCCCGCGGCTGTGCGGTGCGCTGGCGGCCGCCGCCAAGTTGCTGGTCGCGCTCGAGCGCGCCGACGAGGCCGCGACCCACATCGCCCGCGCCGAGTCGCTGTGCATGCGCGACGAGCCGCGCCGCGAGGAGCACGCGGCGAGCCTCTTCGTCCTCGCCCGGCTGCTGGGCGAGCGGCCGGATCGCACGCTGGCCATCCGCGCGGCGACCCTGGCCCGCCTGTATTTCACGGCCCCGGGTAACCGCTGGGGGCTGCCGGCGATCGACGCGCTGCTGGCCGAGCTGCACGCCCCGCCGGAAGATCCGCGCGGCGCGGGCTGAAGCGTCCGCTCGAGCGATTGTCTTGCATCTCGACGCGCACGGCCAGGCTCGTGCGCGTCACTGGCGTGCTCGCCCGTGTCACTCCTTGACGACGCTGCAATCTTTGAACTGCGGGCCGATCTCCCAGCCCTCGGAGACGCACTGGAACGTCGCCTTGTCGCCCGCCTTGAGCGCCTTGAACGCCGCGAGGTTGGCGGCCGACGGGTGCAGGAACGCCTTGCCGGTCCTGGCGTCGGCCTTGAGGGCCAGCTCCCAGGTGCCGAGCATGTCGTCGTTCTTCACGATCTCACCGGAGATGCGCACGGTCTTGCCGGTGTACTTGGCCCGCACCGCGTCGGCGGTGCCGGCCTCGATCTGCGGGCGAAACTCGGCGTAGATCGCCTCGGCGGTGCTCGTGAAGTCGGGCGCGGCCACCGGCGCGGGCTCGGCCTTCGGCGCGTCGGCGCTGGCCCCGGGCAGATCGACCGTCAACTTCCACGCCTTGTGCTTGGGCCCCCAGCCGGTGTCGGCCAGCGTGAACTTGGCGCCGCTCGTCGCGCCCTCGGCGACCTCGAAGCATTGCGCTTGCTTGAGCGCCTTGCCGGGCTCGACCTTGCCGCCGCCGATCTCGGCCTTCCAGTCCTCCGGCTGATAATTGCCGGCCGCGGCGACGCTGACCGTGACCTCCGCGCCCTTACCATCGGTCACGGTCGGCGAGGGCAGGGACTCCGGCTCCTTGCCGATGCTGGTGACCGTGTACTGCACGCATAAAAACACCTTGCCGGCCGCGGGCTTCTTGCCGAGGCCATTCTCCTCGTAGGTCTTGTTCGGCGCGACCATGGTCTTGCGCTCGACCTTGCGGACCTCGACCGAGAACGGCGCCGGGCGATCACCGCCCTTCTCGGCCGCGTCGGAGCCCTCGCCCGGCGGGCCCTTGGAACAGGCGAGGGTGAGGGGGCTGACGAGCAGCGCGAGCAGGACCTGACGATTGAGGGACATGAGCATGTTCGCCCCTTTAGCAAAGCTCGTGCCAGATTGCACCGTGGTATCTCTTATCGCTTCGCGCGCTCGCTGAACGATCTGTCCAGTAGGCGCCGCGCCCGCTGGACAGATCGTTCAGCCCTGTACGATCCGCCGTCCATAGCGGTAGCCCGCACCGGAGGACGGCGAAGATTGATCGGCCGGGTCGCCGCCGACGCTGGCATCGCGGGATGCTACGCGGTTTTTGTGCTCGCCGACGCGTTTTACGGCAGCCCGACAGCCGCTGGCCCCATCGCGCATTGCGAACGGCTAAACTCAGCGAAATGCCGATGCGCTGCGTGCTGCTCGTGCCGCTGCTGGCGTCGATCGCCTGCTCGAGCACAGCGAGCGCGCCGTCCGACGCGGTCGACCCGGCGGGGCCGATCGAGCCGCCGATCATGCCAGTCGAGCCGGCGATCGGCTCCGACGAGTGGGTCCTGCGTGAAGGGCAGCGATTCCTGGGCGACACGGCATACCGACGGGCGGCGCTCGAGCGCGGGCTGACGAATCACGACAATGTATATTCGCGCGTGCGGCTGCAGGCGTACGGTCACGGCACGCGCGGCTGGGACAAGCTGCCGGTGTGGAACCCGCGATCGATGCCGGTGACCGCGGCGCTCGCGGCCCGGCTCGAGCGTGGCGAGATGCCAGCGGTCACCGCGGATCACGAGACGCTGTGGGACGGCACGCAGCCGACGACGATGGCCGGCTGGGTCGCGCTCGGCCGGCGTGTGTTCTTCGAGTATCCGATGCGGGCCGAGGTGTTCATGGCGTACGGCCTGACGAAGCCGAAGCTCGCGGCCGCGGTCGGGATCGAGCGGACTTCCGATGGTGATGTCCCGGGGCTCGTCGTATTCATGAACGTCGACGGCAAGACCCGGGTCGGCATCACCTGCGCGGTCTGCCACTCGACGGTGCGCGAGGGGGAGCTGGTCGCAGGGTCGGCGCGCCGGTCCTTCGACTACGGCCGACTGCGCCTCGCATACTTCGCCGAGACCGGCGAGTACCTCGAGCCCGGGCTTGCGACGCGGATGGCGTCGTGGGGGCCCGGCCGCGCCGACGTCACGGAGGACGACGACGAGGACCCGGTGACGATCCCGGATCTCTGGGGTTTGCGGGCGATGTCGTGGCTGACCCAGGCCGGCACGATCCGGCACGAGAGTCCCATCGCCCTGGCGATCCGGCAAGAGACGCAGCTGACCGACTCGAATCACGCGATGGTCCGCCCGCCGCGCGAGCTCGCGTGGGCGCTGGCCATGTACATCTATTCGCTCACGCCGCCCGCCACGGTCACGTCGCCATCGCCGCAGCTCGCGCGTGGCGAGGTATTGTTCAGCGAGCATTGTGGCGGATGCCATGCAAATCCGGCCCGCGGAGGTCGTGTGATCCCGGCGGCCGTGATCGGCACGAACCCTGCGCTCGCTCTCGGGCGCGGCCGAGGCACCGGTGGTTACCGGGTCCCGCCGCTCGTGCAGGTCCGCGACGGTGCGCCGTACCTACACGACGGCTCGGTCGCCTCCCTCGACGAGCTGCTGTCCCCGGCACGGCTGGATGCCATGTACAGGGCCGGGCGGCTCGGTCCAGGCCCGATCCCGGGGCATCGCGCCGGCACCGACCTCAGCCCGGCCGATCGCGCCGCGCTGATCACCTTCCTCAAAACACTGTGATCAGGTCTTGACGTTCGGCGGCAAAATCGTCGGTGCGTGCACTCGCACCTCGCGCTGCACCGACTGCTCGCCGCCAGCGACGGTGAACACGGCCTTGAGCACGTAGCCACGATTGCGTCGGTCGGGCACCGTGGCCCACGGCGGCTGGCTGAGCGCGTAGGTGACCGACAGCTCCTGGCCCGGTGCGACGCTCTGGTCCCATGGTTGATAGGTGCCGTTCGCGTCCCAGGCCGAGGGCGTGCTGGGCGTCAGCTCGCCGATCATCGCGCCCTTGTCATCGACGAGCTCGACCTTCGTGACGGTGAGCTGGGTCGGGGCGCCGCCGGCAGCGGCGACCACGGACAGCTGCATCGAGCTCTGACCGCAGCTGCTCATCATGTCCTGCTTCATGCGCTGCGACTTTTGCTTGGCCTTGCCCGCCGGTTCCGAGCCCCCGCAGTCGTCGGCGAGCGTTGCGGCGGTCATCTGCACCGTCACCGTGGCGGCGGCCGCCGGCGCTTCCACGGGCGCTTCCACGGGCGCTTCCACGGGCTTCGGCCCGGGCGCCTGCACAGGCATCGGCTCGGGCGGCGGACCGCCCGGGTCCTGCACGGTGCCCGCGTTGGTGCAGGCCATGAGGCCGACAAGAACCCAGCCGAAGCTTGATCGCATCGCTCCAGTGTACCACGTCGAGCCGCGCCGTTGTACCTCGCCCGTCGGGCGGCGGCCCTGTCCGCGGGCACGCACGCCCGCCCACGACAAGATCGCACGGCGATGTGACGGGCCGCGGCACCAGATCGACATTGTTTAACTGTTGCAACCTCATTGCAAGTATGACAGAGTCACGCCGTGGCCGCATCGATCGAAGAACGTCTCCCCGTAACCGTTCTGTCCGGATTTCTCGGCGCCGGCAAGACGACCCTGCTCAACGCCGTCCTGCGCAACCGGGCCGGCCTCAAGGTCGCGGTGATCGTCAACGACATGAGCGAGATCAACGTCGATGCGCGGCTCGTCCGGGACGGCGGCGCCGAGCTCAGTCGGGTCGACGAGCGCCTGGTAGAGATGTCGAACGGCTGCATCTGCTGCACCCTGCGGGAGGACCTGCTGCTCGAGGTCGGGCGCCTCGCCCGCGAGCGCCGCTTCGATTACCTGCTGATCGAGTCGACGGGGATCTCCGAGCCGCTGCCGATCGCCGAGACCTTCACCTTCGCCGACGAACAGGGCGATTGCCTCGCGGACATCGCCCGCCTCGACGCCATGGTCACCGTCGTCGACGGGGTCGATTTCCTGCGCGACTACGAGGCGTCGGTCAGCCTGCAGCGGCGTGGCGCAGCGCTCAACGACGAGGACGAGCGCACGATCAGCGACTTGCTCGTCGATCAAGTCGAGTTCGCCGACGTGCTCGTCATCAGCAAGGTCGACCTGGTGGGTCCGGAGGAGTTAGGCCGCCTCGATGCGGTGTTGCGGGGCCTCAACCGCGCAGCGAGGATCATCCACAGCGCCCACGGCGAGGTGCCGGTGGCCGAGCTGCTCGGCACCCGGCGCTTCGACTTCGAGCGCGCCGCGCAGGCCGCGGGCTGGCTCAGGGAGCTGCGCGGCGAGCACGTGCCCGAGACGAGCGAGTACGGGATCTCGAGCTTCGTGTATCGCGCCGCCGTACCGTTTCACCCGCGACGACTGTGGGCGCTGGTCTGTAGCGAGTGGCCAGGCGTGCTGCGTTCGAAGGGGATCTTCTGGCTGGCGACGCGGATGGACGGCGCGATGAGCTGGTCGCATGCCGGCCGCACGCTTCGGATCGGCGGAGCGGGTGTGTGGTGGGCGACCCGGCCGCGCGCGCAGTGGCCGGAAGATCCAGCGGCGCGCGCGGAGCTCGAGGGCCGGTTCCGGCCGCGGTGGGGCGACCGCCGTCAGGAGCTGGTGCTGATCGGGCGCGGCATGGATCGCGAGGGGTTGACCGCGGCGCTCGACCGCTGTCTGCTGACCCCGGCGGAGATGCGCGGCGGGCCGCGATCGTGGGCCACGTTCGCCGATCCGTTCCCGGAGGCCGGGAGCGGACCGCTCGACGCGACCGACCACCCGGCGCCCGCGGGAGGTGCCCTGTGATCGGCTCGCTCGTCACGCCGGACGCCTGGAACCTCGTCGGTGTCGGCTATACCAGCCGGTTCGCCCCGACGCTCGCCGCGTACGCACGCACGGCGCTGGCTTTGGCCCAGCCCGCCGCCGACGCGCACATTCTCGACGTCGCCGCAGGTCCAGGGACGCTCGCGCTGCTCGCCGCGCCGGAGGTGCGGCGCGTCTCGGCGCTCGACTTCTCGTCCGGGATGATCGACCGGCTGCGCCACGAGGCGGCCGCCCGCGGGCTCGCCAACGTCGAGGCGATCGTCGGTGACGGACAGGCGCTCCCGTACCCCGACGAGACCTTCGACGCGGCGTTCTCGATGTTCGGCCTGATCTTCTTCCCGGATCGGGCGCGCGGGCTGAGAGAGCTCCTGCGCGTGCTCCGTCCGGGTAGACAGGCGGTCATCGGTTCGTGGGCTCCGCTCGATCCGGGCGCGCCGCCCGTCATCCTCTTCGAGCTCCTCCGCGACGCGTCGCCGGAGATGCCGCCGACGTTCCCCAAGCTGCCGCTCACCGACGCCGAGGCGATGCGGCACGAACTCCGGGAAGCGGGCTTCGAGGGGATCCAGGTCGCGCTCGTCGCCCACGAGTTCGTGGCTCCCTCCGTCGATGCATTCTGGCACGGCCAGGCCGAGGCCAACGTGCTCGTCGCCGCCGTCCGCCACGCAATGACGTCCGCCGCCTGGGAGCGGGTGTCCCAGCGCGTGATCGAGGGGTTGCGCGCCCACCTCGGCGACGGAGCGGTGCGGTACCCACAGACTGCCATCTTCGGACTCGGCACACGCACGGGGCGAGCGTCGTGAGGCCGGGCTCACCGAGCGACACCCCGCGCCCCGGGAGCGCGCGCCTCGACCTCCTTGGCGTCGTCGCGTCGTCGACGTGCCTCGTCCACTGCCTGGCGACGCCCTTAATCGTAGTGTCCCTCCCATTCGTCGCCGATGCGCGGTTCGAGGGCGCGCTCGCGGTCATCCTCGTCGTACTGGCCGCCGTCTCGGCGCTGCTCGCTCTGGCCCGCCGCCGCCGCCTCCCGATGTTGACCTGCGGCCTCGGTCTGGTCGCGCTCATGGCCTGCCGCGCGCTCGAGCTCCCCGAGGGCAGCCCGGAGGAGCGTCTGCTGGTCGTGCTGGCGGCCGCCCTGATGATCGTCACGCACCTGCTCTCGCTGGCGACGGGCCGGCCGCACGCCGCGGTGGCGGTCTGACGCGCGGGTTACCAGGTTCCTGAAGGTCGACATCGAACTCGACCGAGAGTCGCAGTTGAAGGCCCCAGCCAGGCTCGTCGGCGAAGTAACGCAGCAGGCTGGTGTAGTCGCGGTAGCGGCGGTTGAGCAGGTTGGTGCCGACGAGGCTCAGGCGAATGAGGCGTCGGTCGCTGGCGAACTCGACGCCCGCGCCGGCGCCCAGCAGCACGTACGCGGACGGCGGCGCGCTGAAGTCGACGTCCCGCGGGTAATGACGCTGGCGCGCCACGACGATCCCGTTGACCTCCAGGTACCCACCGCTGGACCCGCGAGAGTCCGGGAAGTACCAGCGACCCGCGGCCCAGTAGCGAGCCGGGGGGATGAGCGCGAGCGGCACGCTCGTCGCCACGTCGAGCGCGCGCACCCAGGAGGCGCTGGACGACAGGCCAAGCGGCAGACCGGGCGCCTTGAGGTCGAGGCGCAGCTCACCGCCGCCGAAGAACGCATCGACGGGGGAGAACGCGAACACGGGCAGCGGCCCGCGCGTCGTGCAGCTCAGCGGGGCGCACTGTCCGTCATGCGGCTGCGGGGCGAAGTAGATGTAATTGTCGATGTAGGCCGCGTGCCCGGCCGCCTCGACGAACAGGAAGTCGCCGTCATACTGCAAGGTCGACTCGCCGCCCCACGCGCGCTCGACCCCGATCTTCGAGCTGCCGACGCCGAGGATCGGGAACGAGGGCGCGGCGCCGTTCATGAACTGCTCGTCGACGGAGGGGGGCCGTGCGGAGGAGTGGAGCTGGGTGCGCCAGGTGAAGGTCGAGACGTCACGGACGGGCCTGACGAGCGCGCCGAGCGTCGCGGAGGCGGTGTGGAACGTCCGCTGGCAGGTCCCTCCGGCCCCGGCGGCCCGGCACGTCGCCTCGTCGAGGCGGCCGCCCGCCTTCTGGCCCAGGTAGTCGCGCTCTCGCAGATCGGCGACCCGGAACAGCCCCTCGTAGCGCGCGCCGAGCTCGAGCTCGACGCGCTCGTGGACGAACCGCTCGACCGCGTAGGTCGACCAGCTGCTCTGGCGGTAGTTGGGGATCAGCGTCGTCGAGGCCCGGAACGTGTTGGTCTGGTGGCTGAACGTCACGCCGACCGACCCGACCAGCGACCATGCGCCCAGCGCGACGCGGCGGTGCTCGAAGCGTGTCTCGAGGGTGTGGGTGGCAAGCCCGAACGTCAGCTGCGGGCCCTGGACGTTCTGGCGCACGACGTCGAACTCGCGGCGATCGTTGTACTGGAACGAGTAGATCGGGTGCAGCTCGCCCGCGCGGCCGAGCCGGATCCGGGCCCGCGCGAACGCGAGGTGGTGCCAGATCTCCTGCTTCGGCCGTTCGACCTCGAAGTCCGCGCGGTAGGCGTCGGCGTTGACCGGCTGGCTGCGTGCGATGGCGGTGTCGAACTCCTCGGGCGTCGAGGTCCGCAGGCACGTGCAGATCCCGCCGCGCGCGCGCATGATGCGGTAGCCGACCCCGAAGTCGACGGCGTCGCTCGAGTATCCGAGCTGCGTCCCCGTGTTCCATGTCGTCGACCCGGTGTTGTCGAGCGGGTACGCGGGCGTGACGATCGCCCGGTGTTTCGCGAGGTTGCCCTCCACGCGCAGGGCGAAGCCGCGGCCGCGACGCGGCGCATAGTCGATGCGCGCCGAGCCGCCGCCGCCGAGCGGGTTCGAGAAGCCGACCGTGCCGATCTCGGTGCGCACCCCCGGCTGTTGCAGCAGCGGCCGCGACTCGAGCAGCACGACCCCGCCGATCGCCTTGGCCCCGAACCGCGTGGTCGCGGCGCCCTTGATCACGCTGATGCGATCAGCGGCGTGAGGATCGACCTCGGGGGCGTGGTCGATCCCCCAGTCCTGCCCCTCGTGGCGCACGCCGTCGACGATGATCAGGTTGCGACGCCCTTGATGGCCGCGGATGATCGGCTTGTTCATGCCGCCCGCCGAGCCGCGCAGCGCCGTCACGCCGGAGACCCTGGCGAGCGTGTCCGCCAGGCCCTGACCGCGTGTGCGTGCCAGCTCGGCGCCCGCCAGCGACTGACTCGCCGAGGCGGTGGTCGGCTGCTCCCCGTGCACGTCGATCGCTATCACATGGCGACCGTGGCGGGCGTGCAACGCCTCGAGCTGGATCTTCGTGGTCGTCGTGGGGCCCACGACCATCACGGTGAGGCGCGCGGTCGTGTGCTCCGGCTTCGTCGCGGTCACCTGCAACGCGCCCTGGCACATCCCCTCGACGCGGGCCCGGCCCTGCGCGTCGCTGCGGACGAGCAGCGGCGCCGTCGCCCCCGGCGGCCGCACTTCGAGTCGGGCACCGGCGAGTGGTTCGTCAGAGCCCGTCTCGATGATCGTGGCCTCCCAGACCCCCGCGCACGGCGATGCGGGCCCCGCCGCGAGCGAGGGCGCGGCCTGCCAGGCGAGCAGCAGTGCGGCGAGAAACGTGGCCAAGGCCGGCTACGATACGACGAGTTCGAACGTGATGTCGGCGTCGACGCTGCCCGGGAGGTCGCGCCCCGCGGCCAGATCCGCCGGCAGTTCCGCGGTCTTCTGCGGCAGGTCGTTGAGCGGCGGAAGATGACGCAGGATGACGCGCAGCTCGCCGCTGCCGGCGACTCCGCCGGTGATTTTGTTGGCGAGGCCGACCGGCAGGTCGTCGCCGACCGCGTTCTCGCCGTAGTCCGACTCGTGATCGGCGTAGGCGTGCTTGACCAGGGCCGGCGAGGTCGAGGAGGCGGGCCCGGAGACGTCGCCGGTCACGAAGATGAAATGATCCTCGGCCTCGGCCTCGATCTCCCCGGAGATGTCCTCGGGCGGGTCGGCGATCGAATTGATGAAGCGCACGGCGAGCTCGTACTCCACGCCGGCCGCGAGCTCCACCCGGTCCGCCACCCCCGAGACGCCGCCGTCGCCGTCGGGATCGGTGAACGCGAACACCAGCGGCTCGCCGCCCCCCGTCGGCGTGAAGCTCAGCTCGACGCGTGAGATGACCTCATTCTCGTCCTCGTGATCATGGCCGCGGTCATCGTCGCCGCCGCAGGCGCTCAGGCCCCCGGCGAGCGCGAGGCTCAGGGCGAGGGACCAGACTCTGGCGCTTGTCTTGCAAACCTTTTGCATGTGTATAGGCTAGGCGAAGACCGCGAGCGCTGTCAACCTCGAAGCACCCGTCTTTGGGCGCGACGTGCTACGCTGCCGAGCCATGGCGCGTACGAAAGTCTCCCTCGACTCTTTGCGCGGCCTGCTGCGGGCGGCCGGTCTCCGCAGCACCGCGCCGCGGGTCGCCGTGCTGCAGCACTTGCAGGGTTGCAGCGTGCCGCTCAGCCATGGCGAGTTCGTGGCGGCGCTCGCCAGCCACGGGTACGATGCTGCCACGATCTACCGCAACCTGATCGACCTCGAGGGCGCAGGATTCGTGGGACGCGTCAACCTCGGGGACAACGTCTGGCGCTTCGAGCTGCGCGGCACGACCGGAGACAGCCATGCGAAGGGCGAACACCCGCACTTCGTGTGTCTGCAGTGCGGCGAGATCACCTGCCTCGCGGATGTTCGCGTCAAGCTCAGCCCGGCGCCCGGTTCGGTCAAGTCGGTGGTGAGCACCATCTCGGACATCGTGCTCAAGGGCCAGTGCACCCGGTGCGCTTGAGGTCGAGCCGGGCGCCTCACCGCTCTCGGCGCGACGGCGCCGAGAACGGTGGGCCATGTCAGCCGATCACCCGGCCGTGGCGTCGCTGACGACCTTCAAGAAGGCGGCCTCGTCGATGCATTTTGTGCCGTACTTCTTGGCCTTCTCGGCCTTGCTGGAGCCCGAGTTGGGATCCGACATGACGAGGTACTTGAGGTCCTTGGTGACGCCCGACAGCAGGTTGCCGCCGTGCTTCTCGACCAGGCCCTCGAGCTCCTTGCGCGGCCTGGAGAGCGTCCCGGTGAAGCAGAAGCTCAGGCCCGAGAGCGGCCCGCCGTGGGACGGAGCGACCGGCACCACCCCGACGGCCAGCAGGCGGTCGATCTCGGCGGAGCGCGCCTTCAGGCCCTCCACCACCACTCTGGCCTTGCTCGGGCCCAGGCCGGGGATCGCGGCGATCTGCGCCTCGGTGGCCTGGCGGATCTTGTCGAGCGTATCGAAGCCGTGGCCGACGATCAGCTTGGCGGTCAGCACCGCGAAGTGTTCGATGCCCAGCGAGGCCAAAAACACCGGCAGGCTCAGCGGCAGCTTGGCGTGGAGGTTGGCGAGGATCTTCTTGGCGCTGATCTCGCCCATGTGCTCGAGCTTGGCGATGTCCTGGAACTTGAGCTTGTAGAGGTCGCTGGGCTCCTTGACGAGCTTGGCCCGCACCAGCTCGCCGATGATGTGGCTCCCGAAGTCGTGCACGTCCTGGGGCTCGACCCAGTTCTTGATGCGGCCCTCGACGACCGCCCGGCACTCGGTGTTGCGGCACGAGATGAACTCGCCCTCGCTCACCAGCTTGCTCTGGCACACCCCGCAGGTGGTGGGGATGACCGCCGGCGGGCCGTGCTTGACGACCACCTCCTCGACCTGGGGAATGACGTCGTTGCGGCGCGACACCAGGATCTCGTCGCCCTCGGAGATGCCCAGCGCCTTGACGTTGGAGATGTTGTGCAGGCTGGCGCGCTCCAGGTGCGCGCCGCCGATCCACACCCTGTCGAACTCCGCGATCGGCGTGACCCGGCCCGAATCGCCGGTATCCCAGACGATGCGGTTTAGCCTGGTCACCTTGGTCTGCGAGGCGAACTTGAGGGCCACGGCCGCCCGGGGCCGGCCCGACAGCTCGCCCAGCAGCGCCTGGGTGCGGACCGGGTTGCAGCGAATGACGAGCCCGTCGATCTCGTAATCCAGCGCGGCCCGGTCGGTCGCGGCGTATTGCTGGTAGAGCTTCAGCACCCCGGCCGAGTCGGCGGGATAGAGATTCGGGGTCTCGAAGCCGAGCTGCTTGAGGCGCACGAACTTCTGGACCTCGTCGACCGCGTCCTCGCCCTCGAGATCGTAGAAGAGCACGGTCAGGTGCTCGCAGCCGTTGCCGTCGAAGCGCTTGGCGGTGCCCGAGGCCATGTTGCGGGCGTTCGAGGCGTTCGGGAACGAGCGCTTCATGTCGGTCAGCTTGAGGATGATCTCGCCGCGCACCGAGATGTTGAGCGGCTCCTCGAGCCGCGGCGGCACGCCCTTCATCCGGGCGACATTGGCGGTGATGCGCTCCCCGATCTGGCCGTCCCCGCGGGTGATGGCCTCGGTCATGACGCCATTCTCGTAGATGACCTCCAGCGAGATGCCGTCCAGCTTCTCGGTGACGAACAGGTCGCCCAGCACCTTTGGCAGCTTCTCCCGGGCCGCGTGCTCCTCGCAGCGGCTCACCCACGCCTGAAACTCGGTCTCATCGGTGGCCTTGTTGAGCGACCCCATCGGGATCTTGTGCTGGGCCTTCTCCCACTCGGTGACCGGGGCGCCCGCGGCCCGGGGCTTGGCCTTGGCGGGCACGGGAGCGCCCACGCTGGCCAATATGGGGTGTTTGGGGTCCAGAGCCCGCAGCTCATCCTCGAGCTGGTCGAACGCCGCGTCGGACACCAGCGGCTGGCCGTTGTAGTAGGCGTCCTTGTATTTCTTGAGCAGATCCCCGAGCGCGGCGATGCGCGCTGCGGGGTCCACGGCAGCCGGGGCCCGGGCTGCGGCAGCGTCGGCGCCGATCGTATTCTCGGCGGCCGTCTCGGCCGGCGCATTCTTGGTGGCCTTGGCCGACTTCACAGGCTTTGCCGGCTTCGCGGCAGCGGGGGGTTTGGTGCTGGGCATGATCTCTCCAGAGCAGCGCGTCGGGGTATTACGCCGCGATCATGGATAACAAGAACTGGCTGGCGATTGCGCGCCGAGATCGGCGCGAGGGAGCGCGCATTCGCGCCCGCACGCGTGGAGGGCCGCACGGGCGCCAATGTTCACTTTCGAGCGTGATAGGATTCGATCGCGGACCACAACGCCGGCGCATCGAGCATTGATGCGCGGATGGCAGCCAGCGCTGATATGCCTATCCGAACGGGCGCTCGAGCGACTCTGCCAGCGGCCCGAACACCTCGGCGCCGTCCTCGGTGACCGCGACGATGTCCTCCAGCCGGATGCCGAACTCACCCGGCAGGTACAGGCCCGGCTCGTTGGACATGGTATTGCCGGGCTCGAGCCGATGCTCGGCGTTGCGGACGAGGTAGGGCGGTTCGTGCACCTGCATGCCGATGCCGTGGCCGAGCCGATGGGTGAAATGGCGGTAGTCGCCATCGAAGCCGGCCGCCGCGATGACCGCGCGGGCGGCCGCGTCGACCTCGGCACAGCGCACGCCTGGACGGATGGCCGCGAGCGCGGCGGCCTGGGCGGCGCGCACGGTGTGCCACGCGGCGCGGCGACGATCGTCGACCGCCGCGGGATCGCCGAAGGCCCAGGTCCGGGTGATGTCGCTCGCGTAACCGTGCAAGAACCCGCCGGTGTCGACCAGCACGAGATCGCCGTCGGCCAGCGCGCGACCCTGGGGCGTACCGTGGGGATACGCGGCGTTGGGTCCGAACAGCGGCAGCACCCAGGTGTCGGTCAAGCCCGCGGCCGACAATGCGGCGCTCATCTCGGCCGCGAATCCGTGCTCCTGCATGCCCTCGCGCAATCGGGTGGCGGCGGCGGCGATCGCCCGCTTGGTGACCTCGTTGACGCGCCGAAGGATCGCCAGCTCGGCCGGGCTCTTGCGCCGCCGGAGCGGCTCGATCACATCGGTGGCGGGCTGGAAGCCGCGCCTGGGCGCGGTGCGCCGCAGTCCCTCGACCACGAAGCTGCGCGTATCACTGCCGACGACGACGGTGCCCCGCGGGCTGCGGCTGTCCGCGAGCGCGGCCAGGGCCAGCGCATGCGGGTCCTCGTGCTCGTCCCAGGGGTCGAAGGGGAAGTCGAGGCCGCCGGCGCGAGCTTTTAAGGTGCCGGCTTCGAACGCCGGGCCGACCAGCCGCGCCTCACCACGCACCGGGATCACCAGCAGCAGCGCCCGCTCGCTGCGACCCCAGCGCGGACCGCCGAGCCACAGCATGTCGGGGCCGGACTCGACGATCACCGCCGCCAGCCGGCGCTGGTGCAGGCGAGCACGGACCTGCTCGATCCGGGCCTCGTATTCGGCCCGGGTGATCGCCGGCACACCCTCACACGCGCCGGCCAGCTCGGCGTAGGGCAGGGCGACGGACGGATCGATGACGGCGATGACCGGCTGGTTCGGCTCGACCGGCTCGATAGGCTTCACGGACGCACCATCGGTCGGCGGGCAGGTGCCCTGGGTCGTCCGGCAGCCGGCCAGAGTCACCGCCCCGAGGCCACCCACCCGGGCGAGCTCGACCAGAAAACGGCGACGCGAGCGAGGCACCGCGTGAGGCTCGTCCGGTTGCCCGCGTGGTGTCAACCCGGGGCCCATCGCCGGGGGTGCTTGGCGCTGGCGACTCGTTGGGTCTCGACGTCCAGAATTGGCATGCTCGATCCTAGAACATTTCGGGGGCCTCGGCGCAGGTCTCCAGCACGGATCCCTGAGTCCACTGCTTGAGGCACGCGTAGCGCTCCAGCGGGGCCTTCGCCTGACAGCCGACGAAATAATCGGCGTCTCTGAGCGAGCTGACCTCGACCGCGCCATACGACGTGGCGAGGTCCACGCCGTGCCACCTGTGGGTCACGCCCTTGCGACCCTCGCCGATCTTGATCAGGCCGCGCGCGTACGAAAATCCGGCGTTGGGCGTCTCGTAGTATTCGATGTACGCCGGCTCGCCCGCGACGAGCACGGCGAGCGCACAGTCGACGGCGTCCACGTCGAGCGTGCCACCCCCGTTCGGGTCGCATGAATCCTCATTGTCGCCCGCGTTGCAATTGAACTCGATCCGGCCGCACGGGCTCCAGCCGCACAGCGCTTGCGAGAAACGCGGGCCGTCTCCGTTGTCTTCCACGCAATCGCAGCTGGCGACCGGCATCTCCTCGCTCTCGGACACAAAGGTCGTGGGCGTGGTGGTCTCGACGACGGTCGTCGAGCCGCCCGTGGTCGAGCCGCCCGTGATCGAGCCGCCCGTGATCGAGCCGCCCGTGGTCGAGCCGCCCGTCGTCGAGCCGTCGGCGGACGTGAAAGCCGTCGACATTGCGCCTGTGGTCGAGCCCGCCGCCGTGGCCCGGTCGGTCTCCCCTGCGAGCTCCTTCGGCCCGCACGCGAGCACGCTGACGACGAGCCAGCCGAATCGGTGTATCGATGCCACGACGGCATCGTCGCACGGGCCAGACGCGCGCGCAACCGCTCCGGCCTTCGCCAGCCGCGGCTCAGTGGTGGCGGGCGAGCCAGTCGAGGCGGTTCAGGAGCTGCACGAGCAGCGGCGGGGGCGAGCCGTGATAGGTCTGGTCCATGGGCTGGTCGCCGGTGATCTTCACGCGATAGACCATGCCCTCGCTGGAGGGCGGCGTGTCCGTGGCGAGGCGCAGGCCCGGGTCGACGAGCATGTCCAGGAGGGCGCTCCACTCCTCGTCCTTGAGCGGACGATCCGACTTCTTCACGTCTGGCTCCTCGTCGACGAGCACGAGGTGGCGGTCGCTCGAGCGCACGGTGAACGTGCGCAGCGGGCCGAGCGCGACGCCGTGCAGCTGCTGGGTGAATGTTGCCTCGAAATTGATCGGGCGCCGGGTCTTGGCCGCGACCGCGGCGCCGAGGCGCATGACCTCGGCGAGCAGGGCGGGCGCCGGGCCATTGATAGTTTGGTCGACCAGGCCGCTCACGGTGATGTCGCCGTCGATCCGCAGGCTCGCGGTCCCGGCGGGCGCGGTCCAGGTGCTCGCCGTGCGAATGGCATGCACGCCCAGCAGCGCGCGCACCTTGCCCAGCGCTTCGCTGGGGAGGTTGTGCTTGACGACCTCGCCGCTGCGCTCGATCTCGACGTAGCCGTTCGACGACACGAGGACCTCGACGTCGCCGTCGACGACCACGATCTTGAAATTCTCGGGCGGACCGACGCGGTCGCGCAGCCGGTCGACCTCGCGCAGCACGGGCACCAGCTCGGCGAGCTTTCCGCTGAGATCCAGGCGGAGCTCGCCCGTGACCACCAGATGCGTCTGCGGGCCCGGGCCGTTCTCGACGGACTTCGCGGCGGCGAGCTCGGGCGCGGCCAGCAGGCGGGCGAGCGGCTCGAGCTCGGCGCCGGGCAGCGGCTGCTCGCCGACGACCTCGCCGTCGACCTCGACCTTGACCGGGCCGGTCGAGTCGACCGACACGACCTGCCGCGGCCCGGGCACCACGCCGAGGAACTGGGTCGTGAGGCGCAGCTGCCACGCCTTCGGCACGGCAGGAGCGGGGCTCTCCGACGGGCTCTCCGGCAGCTGCGCCGGCGCGTCAGCGGGCCTCGGCGGGTCCCGGGGGGCCTGGCCCGGAGAACAGCTCAGGACGGCGGCGCAGAGCGTGATCGCAGCGTGGGTCCGGGGCATCACAGGTCAGCGATGGTATCGCATCGGGGCCGTCGCCGGTCGCACGTCGAGGCGCCGCGCCAGCGCTCGTGGGGCGAAGATGGTGTTAGGATGGCGCGATCATGCACAGGCCGACCGCTCGCCGCATCGTGACCCCGTTCTTGCTCGTGCTCCACCTCGCCGGGTGTGGCACGGACACGAGCACCACGGGCACCGAGGCCGACACCGCGCTCACCACCCAAACCGAGGATGGCCAGGCCACCGCTCCCGATGCCCCGACGACCGGCACGGCCGCGACATCCACGACCGCAGCATCCACCGGGACCACGTCCACCGCCACCACCGATGACGTATCCACGGCCGGCAGCAGCACCAGCGACGGAGGCTCCGGCGCTGAAGAGAGCGGCGCGGTCGCGGATACGAGTGCGGCGTCCAGCACGGGGGACAGCTCCGAGACGGGGATCGAGCCGCCGCCGCCACCGCTATGCGCCGATCAGGACGGGCCACCGCCCGCCGTCGACACGCCGAAGGCGATCAACGACGACCCCGCGTTCATCCAGGTCTACGTCAACAACATCGAGAATCTGAAGCTCTCCGGGGAGCAGTGCGCGGGCGACTGGACCGACCTGATCTATTATATGAAGACGATCGAGCCCAGCCCGGATCTGTTCCTGGTCCAGCAGATCTCGGACACCGCGCAGCTCGACATTTTAATAGAGCGCATGAACACGGAGCTGCCGGGGATCTTCGAGGGCATCATCGCCGACGCCGACCCGTGGACGCAGCTCTCGCCGTGCGGCAAGGAGAAGGAGAAGCAGACCAACGCCATCATCTTTCGCCAGGGACGCTTTTCAAAGGTCGGAGAGAAGCACGTCTGGCAGTCCTGGGCCAACAAGAACGGCGAGTGTGTGCGCAACAATCAGGCGCGCACCCGCAATGTCATGATCAAGCTGCACGACAAGATCGCCGACAAGGACGTCGCCGTCGCCTCGCTGCACTGGTCGACCAGCCAGGGCGAGGGCCCCGATCCGGCGTGCGCCAAGCCGAACGTGCTCGAGGCCGACCAGAAGGTGCACAAAAACGGCTTCGGCGGCGACCTCGTGATCTTCGGCGGCGACTTCAACGAGTCCGATCGCAACGAGAATGGCGGCTTTCGGCCATGGTACGCCCTGGCCAACGGTGACGACGGCGGCGAGCTCAATTACCGCGATCCGATCTATCGCACCTGCCAGTCCGCCAAGGACCTGCAGACCTGCCTCGACGACAACCGCACCGGCAGCAAGCGCATCGACATGCTCTTCGCCCAGGACGGCGACGGCTGCCGCGCCCGCACGCGGCGCGCCCACACGATCACGTATAACGAGGCCGAAGCCGCCGCGAAGGCGATCACCGGCATCGGCGATCCGGACCTGAATTACTCCGAGCATCGCGCTGTGCGCGCGGAGTTCTACTACTGAGCTGCCGCGCGGCCCTCGTTGCCGCCTTTGCTCAGCCGCCGAGCGGCTCGACCGACAGGCCGAGGTAGATCCACGACGGGTCACCCGGCAGGAACTCGATCACCGTATCGTGCCACGGATTGTGCGTCAGCGAGATCTTCGCCTGCCCGTGGTCGTAGCGGAACAGGTCGGTGCCGTAGTTGCCGAAGTTCGAGCCGAACACGAAGTAGAGGATGTCGGGGTCGGTCGGGTGCGCGAACAGATGGTTGCCGTTGTAGAGCGTCGCGTCGCGTCGTCGCTGTCGACGACGGCGGCGAAGCTCAGGCCGCCGTCCTCGGAGCGCCAGATATGTCGTGAGGTCGCGTCGTTGGGGTCGGCGAGGTCGAGGCCCTCGACCCACACGACGTCGCCGTCGGCCGGTGAAACCACGAGGTTGAAGCCGTTGGCCTTGCCAGGGCCGAGGCCGGTCGCGCCGGTCCAGCCGGCGCCGCCGTCGGGCGATACGCGCACACCGACGCCGAGCGCGCCGAACAGGACATGGTCGATGTCCTGGGGGTCGAAGGCGGCGCGGTAGCCCAGCGAGTCGGCGAAGGCGGCGACGCCGATCGGCGACCAGGTCAGGCCGGCGTCGATCGAGTCCCAGAGCCGGCCCGCCGTATCGCCGATGCGCACGTGGTCCGGGTCGCCGGCATCGACGCCCAGCCCGATGATGCCCTCCTGCCCGGCAGGCGAGCTCAGCTTGGTGATCACCTCGTCGTCGACGCGAACGATCACGATGTCGTTGTCCCCGTAAGCATATGCGCGGGTGTCGCCCGCGGCGCGCAGCCGCAGCGCGGGCGAGTTCGGGCCGGTCCCGGCGCCGATCTCGTGCCACGAGCAGCCGGCATCCGCCGAGGCGAGCAGCTTCTGCCCCGAGCCTGCGAGCATCGCCCCGGGCTTGCCGAGCGCGACCAGCCCGAAGGTGTAGGTCACCGGCTGGATCACCTGGTCCATCGGCGCGAGCGTGGCCCCCAGGTCGGCGCTGAAGCTGACCGCGCCGGTGCCGGTGACCGCGTTGCAGCTCGGCGGCTGCCAGGTGACGGGCTCGCCGGTGCTCGTGTCGGTGGTCGTGTCCGTGGTCGTGGTCGTGGTGGTCGCGTCGGTCGTGGTCGCGTCGGTGGTATCGGAGCCGCCGGTGGTCGGCGCCCCGGTGGTCGGCTGCTCGCCGCCGGTGCTCGCCGTGGTGGTGCCGGCGGTGGCCGGCTCGGCCGTGGTCGGGCTGTCCGTGGTCGGGCCGTCCGTGGCGGTCTCGCCCGCGGGGTCATCGCCGCAGGCAGCGAGGCCGAGCGTGGCGCCGGCGATCAGGGTGCAGTGGAGGAGGGTGGAAGCCAGGTTCGAGTAAGTCATGGGAATGCGCCACGTGGCGTAGCACCCATTAAAACCCCGTTCCATGGCGCCTCGGCGCGGGCCCTCTCACGCGCCGCGGTGAAACTCCCGGAGATCCGCGAAACTCGCGGCGACCCCATCTGCGTTCGCGTACTGGTCCGGGGCGATGGCTGTCGACTCGCGCGTCAGTCCCACCAGATTCGCAGCACGTGGTCGTTCTCCATGACGGGATCGATCGTATCGGCGTCAGCAGCTCCGAACGCCGTGCGCGCCCGCTGCAGCAGCGCCGCATGTTCGCGTGGTTCGAGCTTGCGCGAGTCATCAGCGTCGCCCCACGCCCCCTCGCGGCAGTGATTCGCGGGGCAGCTGCGCTCCTGCTGGCTGGTCCAGTACGGCAGGTGCACGTAGAGCACCGGTGAGTGCTCGCGGCCGAACTCGTAGTACATGATGTCACCGCGCAGCTGCTCGAGCGCCTCGGCGACCTTCACGCCCGCGAATGCGTTGTACTGCTCGACGAGCATGACGGCTTCCTGCGCGACGTCGGTGTTCAGCGCCTCGGTCCGGAAGTTCAACGAGTGGAACCCGCCGCCCGGCTCGTCGCCGTAGCCGAGCTTCACGAACGCGAGCGCATGGTCGCGCCTGGTCGGTGGCGCTTCCTCCCCGGGCTCGACCGGCTCGGGCTCGACCGGCTCTGGCTCTACCGGCAGGGTCACCGCCGGCGGCGGCAGCTCCACGACGGGACAGTGAGACTGCTTCGCGCATCCACCGAGCAGGTCGACCAGGGCGAGGGCCACGAGTGGGGGAGCGAATCGCATCGGCGGACCTTAACTCGCCGTGATGCCGATGGCACGATGCTCGACATCGAAGTTTCTCACGCGATCGGAGCGGGCGGCGGCGACGTAGTGATTGACAAATCGTGGTGCGATTGCGCGAGGCGGGATACAATCGCGCGGGCTTCGGGAACCTTCACGAACCCGAGGTCGTAGCGACGGGCCGACGCGACGGCCCGCGACTGGCTCACTCTAGCGGGTGCCCGCGCGCGAAGCCACTGCCAAATCGCAAGTGGTGAGCGGTCTGAACGGGCGCCCGAGAGTTTTCATACGGCGAACTGTCGACAATGGCTGCTCTCGCCCGGGTGCCAGGATTGATCTTCTTCTCCGTGGGTGGTGGAAGGATTCACCGGGGCGAAGTGCCGGCGGCGACGGTCGCCTCGAGCAATTCGGCCACCTGCTCCGCGTACTCGCGCACGGTGAGCACGGACATGTGATCGCTGCCGGCGATGGTCACGTGGCGGCCTCGGCTCGAGAGCGCGGCGAGCTCCGCGTTCAGCTGCTGGTTCGCCGCGAAGACCTCGGCGCTCATGCCCGCGAGTGGTTCGGCTGCGCCGATGACGACGATCGGCCGGTCACCGAGCGTGTGGTTGGCGCGGGCGGCCGCCATGGTCGCGTCCCAGGCGCTCATCTCCGCGTGGGTGGCACGCAGGTGCCGCGGCGCCGAGCAGAACATCCGGGCCGCGCGGTAGTCGTCGTCGGGGAGGCCGACGTTGAGCCGACCGAGCACATTGGTGAGGCGCATGAAGCCGACGTGGGCGAGCACCGGCAAGATCCGCAGCGCCCGGGAGACCCGCTCGTGGGCCGCGCGAGCCGCGGGCGGGAGGCGCTCGAGCTGGTCGGGGTGCGACGGCTCGATGAATCCGAGCGCGACCACGTCCTCGGGGTGACGCTCGGCGAAGATCCGGATCAGCGCGCCGCCCAGCGAGTGCCCGACCAGGGCATAGGGGCCGGGCTCGCCGGCGGCCGCGAGCAGCGCCCGCA
>NZ_JACCSO010000324.1 GCF_013812955.1 Nannocystis sp.
CTGTCACAACGCCTGACGATCACGAGCGCGACCTGTTTGAGCATCGCCCCGCCCGCCGGGCACCTGGCTACGCCAGGTTGTGCGGGCACCCAGCCGGACCCGCGCCGGCCCGTGCGACGTCGTCCGCACGTGCACAGCCCACGACGTCGTCCACGCGTGCACAGCCCACGTGCACAGCCGGGAAGGAATCAGCCGGACTGCGGGAGGGTCTTTTCGACGGCGGCGAGCATCTCGGGGCCCATGGGTTCGGCCTTCGAGTCGAAGCGGGCGACGACTTTGCCGGTGGGGTCGACCAGGAATTTGGTGAAGTTCCACTGGATGTCGCCCTTGATGCCGTCCGGGGTCTCCTCGGTCAGGGTCTTGTAGAGGGGGGCGATCTCTGGGCCCTTGGCGTGGACCTTGGCCATCATCGGGAAGTCGACGGCGAACTTGCTGGTCACGAATTCTTTGATCGCGGCGGCGTCGCCGGGCTCCTGGTTGCCGAAGTCGTTCGAGGGGAAGCCGAGCACGACCAGGCCCCTGTCCTTGTACTTGCCGTAGAGCTCCTGGAGCTGGGCGTACTGCGGGGTGTAGCCGCACTCGGAGGCGACGTTGACGAGCAGCACGGCCTTGCCGCGGTAGTCGCTGAGCTTCTGCTTGGTGCCGTCGAGGGTCTCGACCTCGTGATCGAGGATCGGGCCCTGGGCGAGCGGCGCGGGCGCGGTCTTTGCGGGGTCGAGTTTCACAGGCTCGGTCTTTGTGGGCTCGGGTTTGGTCGCTGCGGGGGCGCCGCCGCAAGCGGGCAGCGCGAGCACGAGGGCGAGGGCGAGGGGGGCGGTGAGCGGTCGGAGCATGCGCGCTCAGGATATGGAGATCCTGGCCACACTGTCGAGCCCTGGGGCTGCGCGGCCGGTGGTAGAGTCGCTGCATGGACCTCTCCAAGGCCCTCGCCTTCGCGCTCGTCGCCCACGGCGGACAGACCCGTAAGGGCAGCTCCGTGCCCTACGTCAGCCATCTGCTGCAAGTCAGCGGCCTGGTGCTCGAGCACAACGGCGACCCCGAACAGGCCTGCGCGGCCCTGCTGCACGACGTCGTCGAGGACACACCCGTGACCCTTGCGCAGGTGGCGGAGGCCTTCGGCCCCGGCGTGGCCGCCATCGTCGCCGACTGCACCGACACGATGGAGGGCGACGCGCCGGGGGCAAAACGGCCGTGGCTCGAGCGCAAGCACCGATATGTGGCCCAGCTCGCCCAGGTGCCGCAGCGCAGCGCGCTGGTGGTCGGCTGCGATAAATTGCACAACATGCGCTCGCTGGTCGGTGACCTCGAGACGCATGGACCCGCGGTGCTCAGCCGCTTCAACGCGCCGCCGGAGTCGCAGCGGTGGTTGCACGGCGCGCTGCTCGGCGCCTTGAACGACAGGGTGCCGGGGCGCCTGCACGCGGAGCTGCGCGACCTGAGCGAGCGCTACGCGGCGCTGACCGGCGAGCACAAGGGCTGAGCGGCTGTGCTTTGGGACAGTGTCTTTGGGGACAGGTCAGGGCTTTGGGATGAAGGGGAGGTGGGCGCGGGTGATCAGCTCGAGGCGGCCCATCAGCTTGAGGGTGTAGGTCAGCGAGAGCAGCTCGTGCTCGTCGGCGTCGAAGTCGCGGAGCATCACGCCGAGGGTGCGTGAGCCGTCGAGCTGGGCGAGCCAGTTGGCCTCGCTGGGCTCGAGCCGGAGCTCGGCGACGAGGGCCCCTCGACCGGCGTCGCTGCGGTCGAGGTCGGAGAGCTGCGGGCGCTGGTCACGGAGGCCGACGGCCTCCCACAGGCGCCTGAGCGGGATGCGGTGGCGGGCGCCGCCCATGATGATCGCGGCGGTCGGCTTGTCGAGGGTGACGGGCTCGGTGCAGATGAGGTCGGGCTCGAACCGATAGCTGCCGTCGACCCACAGGAACATCGCGTCGAGCATGCGCAGCAGGTGCTCGCCGAGCGCTTCGTTGAGCTCGCGCGAGCGGATGAGCCCGGCCTCGATCAGCAGCTCGCCGATGCGCTTGCCCTCCCGGGTGGCGATCAGGTGCTGGGCGGCGTCGTACTGGGCGCGGCTGAGCAGGCCGCGGGCGAGCAGGCGGTCGGTGAGGCGGTCGCCGCTCTGGTTGCTGCGGGCGAACACCGGCTGGCCATGGATCAGCCACAGCAGCTTGACCACGTCGCCCCGTTGCACGCGCAGGCAGCCGGTGCGACCGGCCTTGTGCAGCTGCCATAGCAGCTCGGGGATCTGGACGTTCCGCAGATCCCCGGCCGGGCCGATGAGCGAAGCCCCTGGGGGTGGTTCCTGGCTGTGCGTGTCTTGCATGCCCGTGCGCCGCTGGTCGCCCAGTCTAATCCAGCTTCGTGGCGCTGTGCCCCCGACGGTACGCGGGGCACTGGCGCAGGCCGGGCGCAACCGCACATGTGGGGGAGATCTCCGGTCACGCGGGCACGGTGGGGGGCGCGGCTTCGATCGTGGGCCACCATGCCGCATCGGCCGAGCCTTGCGAGCCGATCGGGAGCGGACTAAAACCGGCGGCCATGATTCTTCAGAAGCGCCGTCTGCTCGCCGTATTCGCGCTGTGTGCCGTCGCCTGTCAGAAGGGGGACGCCAAGGATGCGAAGGTCGACGCGAAGGCCGGAGCCGCGGTCCCGGCGACGCCCAGCACCGCCGGGGCCGCGCAGGCGGGGGCTGTCACTATTATTAAAGAGTGTCCGAAGTCGCTGGGTGGCACGGACAAGGTGAATCGGGTGATCTCGAAGGATTGCGGGGTCGTGCCGGTCACCGAGGATTATTATGTCGATGGGGGCAGCTTGACGCTCGAGGCCGGCGCCTCGCTGAGCTTCAAGGATGGGGTCGGGCTGTTCATCGGATATTACGAGCCGGCCCGCCTGATCGTGCAGGGCAGCGCCGAGGGTCCGGTGGTGCTGACGGCCGCGGGGGACAAGGCTGCAGGGGCGTGGCGCGGCGTCTCGCTGAACGCCCACGCCGACCGATCCTCGATCGAGGGTCTGGTGATCGAGTACGCCGGTAACGACGAGAGCGCGCTGTTCGTCGACGCCGAGGAGGTCACGCTCAAGGGCGTGAAGATCCGCGACGCGAAGGGCACGGGCCTGCTGGTCGGCGACACGGCCAGCTTCGCGGCGTTCGCCAACAACGAATTCAAGAAGCTCGGGAGGCCGGCGGCGATCGACGTGCCGGCGCGGGCGGTCGCGGCGCTCGGCGGCGGCAATCGCTTCGATCCGAACGGGCACGTGCTGGTGCGCGGCGGGCGGGTCCAGCAGAGCGCGAAGTGGCAGCACCCGGGCGCGCCGCTGGTGCTCGCGGGGGAGGTCAACGTCGACGGAGAGGACGGGCAGCGGGCCACGCTCGAGCTGGTGCCGGGCCTGGAGCTGCGCTTCAGCGAGGGCGGGGCGCTGCTGATCGGCTACCAGAGCCTCGGTGGGTTGAACGCGCGCGGCACGGCCGAGGCGGCGATCACCTTCACGGCGCACGAGCGGCGCGAGCCGGGCGGCTGGCGCGGGGTCGGGGTGTTTTTGCATGGCGAGGCGAACATCGAGCGGGCGCTGTTCGAGTTCGCCGGCAAGGGCGAGGGTGACGGCGCGGTGTTCGTGCAGGGCGGGGCGCTGGCGCTGAAGCACACGACGTTTCGCAGCGACGTGATCGGGGTGTCGCTCGACGAGTCGGCGAAGCTGACGGCCTTCGCGGACAACACCTTCGTGGCGACGCCGCTGGCGGTGACATTGACGCCGGCGCAGATCGCCGGGCTCGGTGAGGGCAACGCGTACGACCGTGACAGCAAGATCCGCAGCGCGGGCGGCAGCGTGAAGGGCAAGCTGACCTGGGCCGCGCAGGGGGCGGCGATCGAGCTGACCGGCGAGGTGTCGCTCGACGAGGGTGAGCTCGAGATCGACTCGGGCGTCGCGCTGCTGGCCGGGCCCGAGGCGCAGCTCAACGTCGGCACGCATGGGCCAGCGACGCTGCGCATCCTCGGCACGGTGGCGTCGCCGGTGACGATCGGGCCGGTGAATGGCGAGCGCGGGACCTGGCGCGGCATCGCCTTGACCGCGAACACCCGCGCCAACGTGCTCGAGAACCTGATGCTCACGGGCGCCGGCAACGACGCGGCGATCCAGGTCGAGGGCGGCGCCGATGCGAAGCTCAGCGGCGTCACCTGCTCGAGGTGCAGGGGCGCGGTGGTCGGCTGGGGTTGCGGCGCGAAGGTCTCGAGCTCGCAGGTGCTGGCGACCGACGGCACGCCGAAGCTCGAGGTCAGGCCCGAGGGCTGCTAGGCGCCGACCGCGGGGGCTTGCGCGAGCAGCGGGGGCCCGTAGTATCGTGCCTCATGCGATCTCTTATTATTCTTGGTTTGATCGGGTTGCCGCTGGCGGCGTGTACTTTGCGGATCAACGAGGCGACCGACAGCGGCGCGGCGACGACGACGGACTCCGGGGCCTCGAGCACGTCGAGCACGTCGAGCACCGGCGAGTCGCCGACCACGACCGAGGTGCAGGCCACCGGCGAGGGCACCGACGCGGTGACGACCGGCCTGGTGAGCACCAGCGAGGCCACCGGCACCACCGGGAACTCGAGCGTCAGCACCGGTGAGCCGGGCCCGGAGACCGACGGGACCACCGCGGGCACGGGCGGCGGTTTGGACATGGGCGGGCCGCCGATCACCGACGCGACCGTCGAGAACCGCTGTGCGCCGGACGACGGGCCCGCGCTCGAGTTCCGGCTCCTGCTCGTGGCGCCGTTGTGCCAGGCGGACTGGGCGGGGTTCACGCTGCGGGTGCTGCTGTTCCAGGGCGGGCCGCTGGCGCCGGGCGACTACGCGCTGGATGGGGGCAAGGGGTTCGCCTGGGTGCAGGAGGACGGTCAGCCGGAGGAGGTCTCCAGCGATGGCACGATCACGATCGACGGGTGGGACGGCGACGTGGTCACCGGCTCCTACTCGTTGGTGTTCGAGGGCTTCGTGATCGACGGCGAGTTCGCGGGCCCGCACTGCCCCGGCGGAGGGTTCTGCGGCTGATGTTGTGCCTGGCCTGAAGGTCATGTTCGATGGGACATGCTCCATAGGGCATGCTCCATAGGGCATGCTCCAAGGGGCATGTTCTTCAGGACATGCCCTGAGGGACAGGCTCAGGGCAGGTCGAGCACGGCGAGCGGGGCGAGGGCCTGGGCGGTGGTGCCGTCGCCGAGCTGGCCGCGCTGGTTGCTGCCCCAGCACATGACGCGGCCGCCGCTGCGCAGGGCGCAGGTGTGGTCGACGCCGGCGGCGAGGCGCTGGACGTCGCCGATCCTCTGGCCGGCGACGGGGACCTTGGTGGAGGCGCGCGAGCCGTTGCCGAGCTGGCCGGCGGTGTTGTTGCCCCAGCACATGATCTGGCCGGGGGCGGCGGCGCAGGTGTAGCTGCGGCCGGCGGCGAGGGCGGTGACGTTGCCGACGCCGCCGACGGGCACGCGCGTCGACCAGTTGCTGGTGATGTTGGCGCCGAGCTGGCCGACGTCGCCCTTGCCCCAACAGGCGACGATGCCGGTGGCGCGGCGGATGCAAGTGTGTTCGTCGCCGGCCGAGATCTCGACCGCGTCGGCGACCTTTTGCACGAACTGCGGGGTCGGCATTTCGGCGAAGCCGACCGTGTGGCCGCTGCCGACCTGACCGAAGAAGTTGCCGCCCCAGCACAGGACCTTGCGGCCGCTCTGGAGGGCGCAGGAGTGGTCGGTGCCGAGGGCCAGCTGGGTGACCTGGTTGACCTGGGCGCTGACGCTGACCGGGCGGGCGCTGTCCTCCTTCTTGCCGTTGCCGAGCTGGAACTTGGCGCCCTTGCCCCAACACAGCACCGGGCCGGCGCGACGCACGGCGCAGGTGTGCTCGCCGCCCGCGGCCAGCTGCACGGCGTCGGCGATGCCGTCGACGGTGACCGGGCGGCTGCGCATCGCCTTGCTGCCGTCGCCGAGCTGGCCGCTGCCGTTTTGCCCCCAGCAGGAGACCTGGCCGTTGTTGCGGCGGGCGCAGGCGTGGCCGGTGCCGGCGGCGACCTGGACGACCTCGGTGAGGTTGGAGACCGGCTGGGCGAGCGAGCGGTCGGCGAGGGTGCCGTCGCCGAGTTGGCCGAGGCCACCGGCGCCCCAGCATTGCACGCTGCCGTCCGCGACCGCGCAGGAGAAGCCGTCGCCGCTGCTGAGGTCGGTGGCGTCGGTCAGGTTGCGCACGGTGCCGGCCCCGTCGTCGCCGCTGGCCGGGAGCAGGCCGGCGCCGAGGGCCGCGCCGTCGTTGCTGCCCCAGCACATGACGGTGCCCGTGCGGGTGAGGGCGCAGGTGTGGTTGCCGCCGGCGGCGACCTCCTTGACGTCGGGGAGGTTGCGGACGCGGGTGCCGGAGGCGCGGTTGTCGGTGGTGCCGTCGCCGAGCTGACCGCGGCCGTTGCGGCCCCAGCAGGTGACGTCGCCGCCGCTGCGGATGCAGGTGTGGTCCTCGCCGGAGGTGATGTCGGAGACCTTGTCGACGCCGGGCACGGCGGCGGGGGACTTGCTGAAGCCCTCGCCCCAGCAGACGACGGGTCCGGCGCGGCGCAGGGCGCAGGTGGGGTCGCCGCCGGCCACGAGCAGGGTCGCGTCGGCGAGGCCCGGGACCGGCGCGGGGGTGGTGCGGCGCGGGCTCGGATCGCCGAGCTGGCCGGCGGCGCCGGTGCCCCAGCACAGGACCTTGCCGGTGTTGGTGCGCGCGCAGGTGTGGGCGGTGCCGGCGGCGAGCTCGACGGCGTTGGTGAGGCCGGCGACCGGCACCGG
>NZ_JACCSO010000336.1 GCF_013812955.1 Nannocystis sp.
GCTGCGACCCGAGCGTCGACGAGGTCAGCCGGTCTCGAGCCCGATGCGGTGGTGCGCGAGGCGACGGGTCGCAGCTGGGCGCAGTGGTTTCGCGTGCTCGACCGCTTCGACGTCGAGTCGGCCGGGCACAGCGCCACGGTGCGTCACCTCGCCGAGCAGCACGAGTGTCCGCGCTGGTGGCGACAGCGGATCGCCCAGGTCCATGCCCAGGTCCGCGGCCTGCGCGAGCCAGTGCGTCGCAGCCTCTCGGCCAACAGCAGCCGCACGCTCTCGGTCGCCGTCGAGGACCTGTACCGCGCGTGGCGCGGCCGTGGCCCCCACAAGTGGCTGCTCGGCGCCCGCTTCAAGATCCAGCGCGCCAACGAGAACCGCTCGCTGCGCATCGACTGGCAGGACAACACCAGCGTCGAGATCTACTTCTGGGCCAAGGGTGAGCGGCGCAGCCAGGTCAACGTCATGCACCGCCAGCTCGCCAGCGCGGCCGATGTCGCCGAGATGAAGAAGTTCTGGACCCGCGCCCTCGACCAGCTGCAGGCCGCGCTCGAATGACCGAACCTTTGCTCGTGCTGTCGAAGTCATGCACCGAGAACTTGAAACCGCGTTTACTTCGGCGCCGATCCAAAAACCGTCCAAAAGCCCTCCAAAAGCCCTCTACAGCGCTCCTGGCGGCCTCGCTGACGCTGGGCGAATTTGACACGGGCTCGCGCCGGCTCGTATAGTGCGTGGCTGGAGAGTCGCCCATGAGATACGCACGCACCATCATCGCCCTGAGCCTGCTCATCGGACCTGTCGCTGGATGTGATGGCGGCGAGCGCAAGTCGATCGCCGAGCAGATCGGTCCCGCCTCGAAGAACCTCTCCGAGGTCAAGACCGCGCCCACCGTCTCCGATGAGGAGCTGCAGCGACGGCGCAAGGAGGCCGGCTTCGTCTCCAAGGAAGAGGCCGACGCGAAGATCGCCGCCGAGAACGCCAAGGCGTTCGAGAAGGGCGACCGCGAGTACGTCAAGGCGCGCGTAAAGGACTACCGCACGCTCACCGCGGACACCCGCAAGCTGCTCGACGACATCGAGAAGGAGACCGCCAAGTGGGCCGCCGCCAAGGACCCGGCCAAGGCCGCCGAGAAGTCCGAGCCGGCCCTCAAGACCCGCGGCAAGGACGTCCAGAAGGCGCTCGACAAGCTGTCGGAGAAGGGCATCAAGGGCGGCAACACCCAGGTGATCCTGAACAAGGCCTTCCGGCCGCTCGACGAGCTCATCGCCGCGCTCGGCCCCGACCTCGGCAAGCAGGAGGCCTTCCCCGAGACCCTGAAGACGATCCGCGCGGCCCTCGACGAGGCCGAGGCCGCCCTCACCGAGATCGAGAAGGACGAGACCCTGGTCGCCAGCAAGTTCGCCGAGGGCGAGGACCCGGCCGAGGGCGACGCGCCGGCCGACGCCGACAAGAAGCCGAAGAAGAAGGGCAAGTAGGACCAGGCGCGCCCCCGCGCGCCGCGTCGACGGCCGGCCAGCGTACAATCCAGTCCGGTATGTCCGCGACGATACTCGTCTACTTCTGCATCGGCCTGGTGCTCCTGATCATCGGCGCCGAGCTGCTGGTCGGCGGCGCGTCGCGGATCGCCGCGCGCCTCGGCCTCTCGCCGCTGGTGATCGGTCTGACGATCGTCGCCTTCGGCACCTCGGCGCCCGAGCTCGCGGTGTCGACGACCGGAGCGTTGGGCGGTCAGGCCGACCTGGCGCTCGGCAACGTCGTCGGCAGCAGCATCTTCAACGTCCTGTTGATCCTCGGCATGACGGCGCTGGTCGCCCCGCTGACGGTGCAGCGCCAGCTCGTCCGCATCGACGTGCCGATCATGATCGCCGTCAGCGGCCTGTGCTGGCTGTTCGCCCTCGACGGCGTCGTCAGTCGCCTCGACGGGGCGATCCTCGCCGGCGGGATCCTCACCTACACCACCACGCTGATCATGATGTCGCGGCGCGAGTCGGCGCGGGCGGCCCTCGCCGCCGCGGAGGCGCTGCAACCCCCCGAGCCGCCGACCCGCGGCCTGTTCGGCCGGCTGCCCGTCCAGCTGGTCATGATCGTCGCCGGCGTGGCGATGCTGGTGCTCGGCTCGCGCTGGCTGGTCGAGGGCGCCATCGCCGTCGCCCACAGCCTCGGCATCAGTGAGCTCGTCATCAGCCTCACCATCGTCGCCGCCGGCACCTCGCTGCCCGAGCTCGCGACCTCGGTGCTCGCGGCGTTTCGCGGCCAGCGCGACATCGCCGTCGGCAACGTCGTCGGCAGCAACATCTTCAACATCCTGTGCGTGCTCGGCTTCACCTCGCTGATCGCCCCGAAGGGCGTCGCGGTCGCCCCGGCGGCCCTGAGCTTCGACATCCCGGTGATGACCGCCGTCGCCGTCGCCTGCCTGCCGCTGTTCATCACCGGCGGGGTGGTGTCGCGCTGGGAGGGGGCCGTGTTCGTCCTCTATTACATCGCCTACACCGTCTATCTGGTGCTCGCGGCCCAGGAGCACGACGCCCTGGTCAACTACGGCCTGGCGATGAAGTGGGTGGTCCTGCCGCTGACGGCCCTGACGGTGCTGGTCGTGCTGATGCGTGACCTTCGGCGGCGCCGCAAGCCGGCCTGAGGGCTCGCGCGCGGGCAGACCTTTCCGCTACCCTCGCGGCCGTGTCCGACGAGCTCCCGATCCCCGTTCCGCCCGATCGAGATCCGCCCGAGCTGACCCGCGGTCCGCTGCTGCTGGGCGTGATCCTCGGCGTCATCTTCGGCGCCTCGTCGATCTACTTGACGCTCAAGGTCGGCCTGACGGTCTCCGCGTCGATCCCGGTCGCGGTGCTCTCGATCACGGTGCTGCGCGCGGTCAGCCGCGCGCTCGGCAGCCGCCGGGCGACCATCCTCGAGAACAACACCGTGCAGACCGCGGGCTCGGCCGGCGAGTCGATCGCCTTCGGCGTCGGCGTCACCATGCCCGCGCTGATGATCCTCGGCTACGACATGGACATCGGCCGGGTGATGATCGTCGGCATCCTCGGCAGCATCCTCGGCATCCTCCTGTTTTCGCCGATGCGGCGGCCGATGATGGCCGACAAGGCCCTGGTGTTCCCCGAGGGCACCGCCTGCGCCGAGGTGCTCAAGGTCGGCGAGCGCGGCGGCTCGAGCGCGCGCACGGTCTTCGGCGGGTTCTTCTTCGGGCTGTTCTACAAGCTGGGGATGGCGGGCGCGCACCTGTGGCGCGAGGTCCCGAGCAAGGTGTTCGGCGCCGGCTTCCCGGGCGCCTCGGTGGCCGCGGAGATCTCCCCGGAGCTGCTCGGCGTCGGCTTCATCGTCGGCCTGCGCGTCGGCGGGATCATGCTCGCCGGCGGCGTGCTCTCGTACCTGGTGCTGATCCCGATGATCGCCTTCTTCGGCGGGGGCGCGAGCGAGCTGGTGCTCTACCCCGGCACCAAGCCGATCTCGACGATGAGCATCGACGAGATCCAGCACGCCTACGTCCTCTACATCGGCGCCGGCGCGGTCGCGGCCGGCGGCATCATCAGCATGGCGCGCTCGATGCCGACGATCGTCAGCTCGCTGCGCGCCGGCCTGTCCGCCATCGGCGCCGGGGCCAGCAAGGTCGTGGCGATCCGCACCGAGCGCGAGCTGCCGATCAAGATCGTGATGCTGGGCGCCCTCGTGGTGGTCGTGGCGATCACCCTCTCGCCCTACTTCTCGGTCGGCATTCTCGGCGCCGTGCTGATGACCCTGTTCGCGTTCCTGTTCGTCACCGTCTCCGGGCGCCTGACCGGCGAGATCGGCTCGAGCTCGAACCCGATCTCCGGCATGACCGTCGCGACCCTGCTGATGACCTGCCTGATCTTCCTCGCGGTCGGCTTCGTCGGCCCCGAGCACCGCCTCGGCGCCCTGACCATCGCCGGCGTCGTCTGCGTGGCCGCCAGCGTCGGCGGGGCCACGGCCCAGTCGCTCAAGACCGGCCAGCTCGTCGGCGCGACCCCGTGGCGGCAACAGGTCGCCTTGATCATCGGGGTGATCTTCGGGTCGGTCGTCATCCCGCCGATCCTCACCATCCTCAATGACGCCTTCGGATTTCAGGGCGCGCCGGGGGCAGGGCCCAACGCGCTCGCCGCGCCGCAGGCGGCGCTGATATCGGCTATCGCGCAGGGCGTGCTCGGGGGCAGCCTCGACTGGGGGCTGATCGGGCT
>NZ_JACCSO010000385.1 GCF_013812955.1 Nannocystis sp.
GCGACGGGGCAGGCTGTCCTCGGCGGGGCCGCGGCGGCGCTCGAGCTCGATGTCGGCGAGGTCGAGCACGACCCGGCGCAGCGGGTTGCGATCGGGGTCGGGCGCGGGGGTCTGGTCGCGGTCGGGGGTCGCGAGCTCGATTGGGGCCGGGGCCGGCGCGGGGGTCTCGTCGAAGTCCTCGGCGGGTGGCTCGAGGCTGGGGTCGACGTCGTCCTCGGGGCCGCCCTCGCCGAGGCGCATGACCAGCTCACGCAGGCCGAGCACGCCGTCGAGCTTGCCGGCGAGGCGGTCCCGGTTGGCGCCGGGCTCGAACAGCTCGCCGGGGTCGAGCTCCGAGACGTCGGTGAGCATCGAGACGACGAGTGGTTCGCCGGGTTCGCCGATGACGAGGTGGTTGCGGCCCTCGTGCTCGCGCATGCGCATGGTGCCGCCGAGGAGCTTGCCGCCGAGGTGGGCGAAGTCGACGACCCAGCGCTCGCGGTTGGGGCGGTGGTAGCGGGCGCCCCACATCGCCGGCAGCGGGTCCTTGTTCATGGCGAGGCGCAGGTCGACGTCTTTGAGGGACCAGTCTTTTTGGCTGGGTTCGGGGGCGTCGGGGTCGGTGAAGAAGTCGAGGGCGAGGCCGGAGCCGGCGAGGCCGATGGTGACGTCTTGCAGGGGGCCCTTGAAGGTGAGCTGGGCCTGCGCGCCCTCGGCGGAGATCATGGTGGGGGGGAGCTTGTGGGCCTCGCCGATGGTGCGTGCGATCGAGCCGGCGTCGTCGAAGAGCACGGTGAGGTCGACGTTGCGGGCGTTGGCGCTGAAGGCGTCGCGCATCCATCCATCGATGTGACCGGGTGAGCCGGCGAAGGACCCGGTGCCGCGGATCTTGAGGTCGCCGAGCGGGGCCTCGCCGCCGATGGCGAACTGGGCGAGCTCGAGGTCGGTGATCGGCAGCTCGTAGCCGAGGCTCAGGATCCGCAGGAGGCCGGTGTCGGCGGTGGCCTTGAGGTCGACGACGAGCGGCTTCTTGGGCGGCGGCGGGCGCTTCGGGTGCAGGCCCTCGAAGAACAGCGAGAAGCTGGCGTCGGTGAGGTGCAGGGCGGTCTGCCAGCCGCTCTGCGGGCGAAAGTCGAGGTCGAGCGCGGTGTCGTGCAGGCGGGCGTCGTCGATGCGAAAGCTGAGGCCGCGGGTCTCGGGTGGAGCGGTCGGCGCGGCGGGGTTGGGGGCGAAGGTGTCGAGGAGGCTGATGCCCCAGGTGATGCGGCCGTCGGGGTTACGGATCGCGAACTCGCCGACGTCGATGTGCAGCTCGTGGCTGATCTCGGCGCGGGTGAAGTGCAGGACCCAGGGGATCTCGAACACCGGGGGGACGCCGAGGCGGTTCCATGGGATGATCTCGTGCAGCACGAGGCTGGCCTCGACCTCGTCGACCCAGCCGATCAGCTTGTCGCGCTCGGTGCCCTCGCGCTTGTAGCCGCGCCAGATCTTGATGTCGCGGACGACGACGTCGTGCGGGTGGCCGGTGACGAGGTCGAGCAAGAGGCGCGGCGACCAGTGCACGCTGCCGAGCTCGAGGTCGCCGTTGATCTGCTTGCCGATGACCTTCGTCAGCAGGCGCCCGAGGGTCTCGTCGTTGACGAAGAAGTACGCGCCGATGTAGGCGACGGCGAACAGGCCGATGAAGCCGAGCCACAGGTACAGCGGCAGCTTGACGAGCAGGAACCGGGCGATCGGGTGCTGCACCCGCACCGGCAGGCCGGCGCTGCAGATGGCGAGGTACTGGGCGTGCAGGCCGGGGATCTCGGACGGGTGGGCGAGGGCCTCGTTGATCAGGGCCTCGCGCAGCTGTGACACGCCGCGATTGAGGCGGGCGTCCGAGCGCTCGTGCAGGCTGGTGCCGGCGACCTCGGGGTCGTCGCGGCGCACGCCCTGCAGGTGGGCCTTGACCTCGAAGCGGGCGTCGCCGTCGATGTGCTGGAGGGCCCGCTCGAGGATCGGCGGCAGGCGGCCCGCGAGCGGCTGCGGGCGCGTCGGCGGGAACTTGTAGGTCAGCCGCAGCGAGCGCACGGCGACGTCGCGGCGGACCAGCTGGCGCAGCAGCTTGCGCATGCGTCGGCGCAGCGGGCGGGGTCGGTTGGTGACGCGGCCGACGGTGCGCTCGCGGTGGAGGATCTGATAGGCCTCGAGCAGCAGGGCCAGGTTCGGGCCGGCCGGGTAGAGGTGGCGGGTCCGGATGCGGTCGCAGAGGCGCTCGAGCAGGACGCGTCCGTCTGCCAGGAGGTCGGCCTCGAGCTGCCACGAGTGGCCGGATTCATTGGCGTTGGCCACGGCTCAGGGGGTCTACACTAACATCAGCGACGGGGCCGGGGGGTTCGCCCTGGGTCGCGGTGAGGCGGCCCCAGGCCGGGTGTCCGATGACCACGCGGAGCGCGGCGTCGGCCGCGGTAAGCTGGATCTGGCAGGCGAGGCGACGGTCGTCGACGAAGCCGAAGCCGAAGCGGCGCTCCAGCGGGCTGGGGGCGGTGAGGCCGTCGATGCCGGCGAGGATCTCGACGGCGCAGCTGCGGCACACGCCCTCGCCGCGACAGGACTGGCCGAGCGGCAGGCCGACGTGGCGCACGGCGTCGAGCAGGGTGGCCGCGTCGGGGGTGCTCAACTCGGCGAGCGGCAGGGTGATGCGGGCGCTGCGGGTCTCGAATACGATCTCCGCCACGGCCCATCGTATCAGCGCAGTTGGGTGCCCGCGCGGTCGCAAAAAAACGAAGGGCCAGCTTCGTGAGA
>NZ_JACCSO010000405.1 GCF_013812955.1 Nannocystis sp.
GTCCCCGGCTGGTCGCTGGCGCTGAGCGTTCGCGCGCGGGGGACCGGCGCGCCGATCGCCGGGGCGCGCATCGAGATCGACGAGCGCCTGTGGGCGACGGACGAGGCCGGGACGGTGACGGTGACGCGGCTGGCCGGTGATGCGGCGCGCGTGATGGTTCGCGCGGGCGGCTGGGTCGGGCAGGGCGAGACGGTGGCGCGGCCCGCGAGCGGCGAGGCGAGCCTGCGCTTCGAGCTCGACGAGGCGGCCGGGATGGAGGGCGAGGTCGCGGACGAGCGCGGGGAGCCGGTCGGCGGGGCACGCGTGCAGATCCTGAGCCGCGAGGGGGCGACTCTGGCCGAGACGATGACAACGGCCGATGGACGCTGGTCGGTGCCTGACCTGCCGGAGGGCGACGTGGTGGTCGAGGCGATCCCGCCGCCGGCCCTTGCGGAGATCCTTGGGCCGGTCACCGTTGAATCGGATGTGCGGCGCGGGTATGTCACCCGGGACGTGGATCTGCGCCTCGATCGGCTATGATCGCGGCCGGTCCGGTCCGCCCGGCCGCTGCCAAGGAGTTCTCATGTCCTCGCCCGTTCTCTCGCGCCGTGCGGCGCGCTACTCGATGCTCGCGCTGGCCCTCGCGGCTTGTGGCGCCGAGTCCAAGCCCGCCGGCCCCGATGCCAAAAACCCCGAAAAGGTCGACGCCCCGCCCGGCGGCGTCGCCACGAAGGTCGATGCCAGGCCCGACGTGAAGGCCGACCCCGCGGTCAAGATCCGCGAGGGCGCCGACCCCAGCGAAGACCGCTACGCCCTGAAGATCGACGTCGTCGACGCCACCGCCGGCCGCGAGGGCAGCTTCAACGTCACCGTGACGCCCAAGGCGCCCTGGCACATGAACCTCGACTTCCCGACCTCGCTGGCGGTCACCGCCCCCGACGGTGTGGCCCTCGCCAAGGCCGAGATGCGCAAGGCCGACGCCACCAAGCTCGACGAGAACAGCGCCGCCTTCGCCGTCAAGTTCACCCCGGCCGCCGCGGGTGAGAAGGACCTGAGCGCCAAGTTCAAGTTCGCCGTCTGCCAGGACGAGGCCTGCTCGCCGGTGACGGAGGAGTTTCAGGTCAAGCTCGCGGTCAAGTGAAGCCCGCGGGCTTTGTCTTTTAAGACCTGTCCATAGGGACCTGTCCATTGCGACAGGGAGGGAACGGAGCCATGCAGGAAGCTACCAGCGCCAGGGCGCGCATCGACGCGCTGGCCTCGGCCGTCGCCCAGGAGTTCGAGTCGACCCGCCGCGTCCTCAGCTTTGAGGAGTGGTTCGACCTGCTGTGCGCGTCGCCGCAGGTGCACGCCCGCAACGCCGCCCAGTATCTGCGCGACTGCTTCGACTTTTACGGTCGTCGCGACGTGCGGATCCCGAGCGGCAAGGTCGCGCGCTTCCGCCTGTTCGACTGCGAGTTCGACGCCGACGCGCCGGGCAGCGCGCGCCTGGTCGGGCAGGAGACCGCGCAGAACGCGTTCTACGACGCGATCGACAGCTTCGTGCGCATCGGTCGCGGCAACAAGCTGTTGCTGCTGCACGGCCCCAACGGCTCGGCGAAGACCACCTTCCTCGACTCGGTGATGCGGGCGCTCGAGGCCTACTCACAGACCGAGGTCGGCGCGCTCTACCGGTTCTCGTGGGTGTTCCCCAACAAGTCGGCGCGCTCGGGCGGCATCGGCTTCGGCTCGGGTTCGGGTCCGTGGAACGGAGCGATCAGCGAGGCGACCTACGCCAAGCTCAGCGCCGAGGCCGTCGACTCCAAGCTCAGCGACGAGAACAAGGACCCGCCGCTCTATCTGATCCCGCTGGCGATGCGCGAGAAGATCCTGAGCGACCTGCTCGCGCAGGCCCGCGGCCGCGAGCACGCCGCCGGCGGCACCGACACCCCGGGCAACAGCTCGCAGCGCTCGCTGCAGGAGTTCGCGTTCAGCGAGGTCGTGCTGCGCGGCGACCTGACCCAGCGCAACCGCAGGATCTTCGACGCGCTGCTCGGCGGCTACCAGGGCGACCTGCGCAAGGTCTACCAGCACATCCAGGTCGAGCGCCTGTTCCTCAGCCGGCAGTACCGCGCCGGCCTGGTGACGGTCGAGCCCAAGCAGACCGTCGACGCCCGCAGCTATCCGGTCACCGGCGAGCGCGCGTACACCAGCCTGCCGCCCAACGTCGGCGGCCAGGTGCTGTACGCGACCCAGGGCGACCTCGTCGACGCCAACCGCGGCCTGATCAACTTCAGCGACCTGCTCAAGCGCCCCTACGAGCACTACAAGTACCTGCTGACCGCGACCGAGTCGGGGGTGGTCGCGCTCGACCACGTGCAGCTGGCGCTCGACCTGGTGTTCACGGGCTCGGGCAACGACCTGAACCTGCTCGAGTTCCGGGCCCTGCGCTCGGGCGAGTACCAGAGCCTGCGCGGCCGCCTCGAGCTGATCCCGGTCCCGTACCTGCTCGACTACCGGGTCGAGCGCAAGGTCTACCAGGAGCAGGTCGGCGACGTGCTGCGCGGCATCCACATCGCGCCGCACGTGCCCCGCGTGCTCGCGCTGTGGGGCGTCATGACCCGCATGCGTCCGCCGGACCCCGCGGGCTACAGCGCCAAGCTGCAGCCGGTGCTGTCGCGCCTGACCCCGCTCGACAAGGCCGACCTCTACGCCTACGGCCGCGTGCCTCCGGGCCTCAGCAGCGACGAGGCCCGCGAGCTGCTGTCCGCGGTCCCGACCATGCATCAGGAGCGCTTCCAGCAGGCGACGGTGCGCGCCGAGAGCGGCGATCCGATCCTGCTGGGCGACTACGAGGGCAGCTTCGGCGCCAGCGTCCGCGACCTCAAGCGCGTGCTCTTGGCGGCGGCCAGCGATCCGGGGACCTCCTGCGTCACCGTCCCGCGCCTGTTTCGCGAGCTGCGGCGCTTCATGGCCGACAGCGTCAACCACCGCTGGATGACCCTGCCGCGCGCGAGCGCCGGCTTCCACGCGCTCGAGGGCGAGGGCAGCATCACCCAGGCGGTGTGGAACCGCTGGCTCGACCTCTCCGACTGGGAGGTGCGCGAGGCGATGGGTCTGGTCGACGAGTCGCGCTATCTCGACCTGTTCAAGAATTACGTCAAGCACGTCTCGCACCACCTCAAGCGCGAGCGCCTGTTCGACCCGGTGACCGGCAACCTGCGCGACCCCGACGAGAAGTTCATGCAGGGCCTGGAGAAGACCATGGACCCGAAGGCCGGCCCGGCCTTCCGCGCCGACCTGCTGTCGCGCATCGGCGCCTGGGCGCTCAGCCACCCCGACGAGGAGCCGGCCTACGCCGAGATCTTCGCCGACTACTTCGGTCGCCTGCGCGAGGACTACTACCGCCAGCAGAAGGCGGTCGTCGGCCGCGGGATCCAGCGCATGCTCGAGCTGCTCGCGGAGGACCGCCGCAGCGAGAACCCGCTCGCGCCGCAGGAGGAGCAGGTCGCTCGCCACGCGGTCGACGTGCTGCTCGGCAACTGCGACGACAAGAGCGTGCGCCGCGAACGGCACACCCGCGAGACCCTGCGCGACACCCTCGTGCAGCTGTCCAAGTTTCGCTACTGAGCGCTGCGACTGAGCGCAGCTGGGGCGGCCGCGCTGGCCTGGGCCGTCGAGGTCAGGGCCGGCGAAGCCTGGGCGGGCCCGGAGGCCGGCGAAGCCTGGGCCGGCACGGAGGCCGGCGAAGCCTGGACCGGCGGATGTTGACCGCGCGCGGCGAGGAAGGGCGCGACGCTGCCGTCCACGAACTCGAGCAGCTCACGCGCGATCTCCAGCGGGTACTCGGCCGGGAGCGCGTGAGTGGCGTCGGGGTAGACCTTCCACTGGACGCGCGGGATAGCGAAGGCGAGGGTGCGCATCGTCGACAGCGGGATGAAATTGTCGCGGGCGCCGGCGACGACCAGCGATGGGACCGCGATCGACGGCAGCACGTCGGCTGCGCTGTGGCGGTGGGCCTCGTCGAGCATGGCGACGAACAGCTCCGGGTTCATCGCCGCGATGCCGCGCATGTAGAGCTCGAGGTCGGCGGCCTCGATGCGGTCGGCGTTGACCTGGCCGGAGCGCAGCCCGATCGCGCGCGACAGCGGCGAGGGCAGCACCTTGCGCCAGATCTTGGTGGTCAGGTCATGGGCGATCCGGGTGGTCGCCAGCGCCAGCGGCAGCAGGCGCCCGAACGCCTGGGTGCCCTGGAAGTTGGCGAGCACGCGGCCGCTGGGCCCGGCGAGCGAGACCAGGCCGGCGACGAGGTGGCGATGGCGACGGTAGAGCTCGAGCGCGACGGGGAAGCCCATCGAGAAGCCGACCGCGACCACCGAGCTCAGGCCCAGATGCTCGCAGGCGGCGGCGGCGTCGTCGGCGAGCACCGGCATGCTCAAGCGCCATGGGCGCGGCGGATCCGGGCTCTGCCCGGTGCCGCGGTAGTGCATGAGCACGACGCGACGACGCTCGCTGAGCTGGGGCAAGCTGCGCTCGAAGGCCCAGCCGTTGCAGCCGATGCCGTCGAGGATCAGCAGCGCCGGTGCACGTGCGTCACGCGGTCCGAAGCTGAACAGGCGCAGCGACGCGCCGTCTTCACGCCGGAGGCGAACACGGATGGCCCTCTGACCCAGGTACTCACCGACAGGGCCCTCGGTCATGGTCGGGTCCGAGCGGCGCCGGCGGCACTATCGACATGATCGGCGGCGATCATGTCGATGATGCCGGTCGGTCGGCCGGGTTCACTCGTTGCGGCCGCGTTCGTCGTCCGCGCCGTCGTCCGCCAGGTCATTGACGCTGGGGTACTTCATGATGTCCTTTCGGGCGATTTTCCACGCCTTCTGGACG
>NZ_JACCSO010000429.1 GCF_013812955.1 Nannocystis sp.
GGCCCGAGCTGACCGAGGCGCTGCGCAGCCTCCAGCACGTGCCCGCGCTGCGGGCCCACGACGGCAACCCTTGGCGCTGGCCCGAGCTGCGCGCGCTGGCCGAGCGCCGCGCGCTCGCGCAGCGCCTGCTCGCCGCCTACCAGAAGACCGGCGAGCTCGCCCCGGCGCTCGCCCTGGCGCCCAACATCCAGCCGAAGTTTCGCGCCCAGCCGGGCGACGTGCTCGCCCAGGCCGAGCACCTCCACCGCTCGCGGCGCCACCTGACGATCGCCGAGCTCGAGGCCTTTCATAAGGCACAGGGCGGACTCCTCGATCGCGCGTACATGGTCCGCCAGCTGCTCGAGGCCGAGTGGAACCTCGACGGCGACGAGTGGGACGAGCTGGTGCCCTCCCGCGCCTACCTCGGCGGCATGCTGTGGCCCAAATTCGACCGCGCCGCCGCACGTGCGGCCACCGACCCGCAGGCCGTCATGCAGATGCGCCGCCTCGAGGACGCGATGAACCTCGCGGTGTTCGAGGACATTCGCGACATCTCGCCGCGTCAGGGCTGGGTCCCGCCGACGCTGGTCTCCGCCTGGCTCTCCGACACGCTCAACCGCCGCTACGGCGCCATCACGCTCGTCCGCGAGGGCGGCACGATCCAGCCCGAGGGCAGCGACTACGCGAAGCTCGGCACGACGGCCGCACTGACGCCGGAGACCCTGTGGTGCCTGGGCTGGATGAACCACGACTTTACCCTGTTCAAGCCCGAACTCACCGACGCCGAGATCCAGGACCTGATCGAGGAGGACGCGGCCGCGACCGGCAAGCCCGCCGCGCCCGCCGAGGACGAGGACAAGGAGACCGACGAGGAGGAAGATGAGGACGAGGATCTGGGCCAGATCCGCCTGCTGCTCGGGCGCCACTGGGATCGCCAGTTCACCGCCTGGGTCGGCGCCCAGGAGGCCCGTCAGGCCCTGGTGCGTGACGCGTACAACCGCGCCTTTCGCGGCATCGTCATTGCCACCTACGACGGGGGCACCCTGGATATCGCGCGCTGGAACGAGGGCGGCCCGCAGCTCAAGGCCCACCAGATCGCCGGCATCCTACGCGTGCTCGACATGCGCGGCGGCCTGATCGCCTTCGACGTCGGCGTCGGCAAGACCTACACCGCCATCGGCGTCGCCGCAGCGGGGCGCCAGGAGGGCTGGGTCCACCGCCCGGTCGTGGTCGTGCCGAGCTCGCTGGTCTGGAAATGGCACGACGATTTTTTGTGCGTGCTGCCCGACTACCGCGTCCTGGTCATCGGCAGCAACCGCAAGCGGATCACCCGCGGCAAGCGCAAGGGTCTGCTCACCTCCGAGACCGACACGCCCGAGGAGCGCGCCGCGAAGTGGAGCGCCTTTCAGGCCGGCCTCCACGACGTGGTGATCCTGAGCTACGACGCGCTCGCGCGCACCAAGATGAACCAGGAGGCGCTGCTCGAGTACGTCAAGACCGTCGAGAGCCTCCAGCGCCAGGTCAAGCTGCGCCAGCGCAACGCCGCCAAGAAGAAGACCGAGGACCTGTCTGATCGAGACAAGGCGATCCTCAAGCACGGCGTGCGCGCCTTCGTCGAGGAGATGCTCGAGCTGCCCGATGGTCACAAGTTCGACCCCGGCATCGCCTGGGACGACATCGGCATCGACATGCTGATCGTCGACGAGGCCGCTGCTTTTAAAAACAGCTACAAGCCCGAGGCCCGCGAGCACGGCCTGCCGAAGTTCATGGGCAGCGGCGGCGACGGCAGCAAGCGCGCCTGGCAGCTCGACTTTCGCGCTTCCGCCGTCCGCCAGCGCACCGGCGGCGCCGGCATCGTGCTGCTGACGGCGACGCCGGCCAAGAACTCGCCGCTCGAATTCTACAACCTGATCCAGCTCATCGACCCCTATGCCTTCTCCAAAAAAGGCCTGACGGACCCCGAGCAGTTCATCGACCGCTTCCTGCGCATCGAGAGCCGCGAGATCATCGACATGACGCTCAAGGTGTCGCTGCGCTCGGTCGTCGACGGCTTCAAAAACCTCGATGACTTTCGCATGATCGTCAAGACCTACGGCGAGTTCCGCAGCGGCGCCGAGGTCCACCTCACCCTGCCCGAGCCGCGCATCGAACAGGTCCGCGTCCCGCTGGGGCCCGACCAGGAGGACCGCTACAGCGAGCTGGTCCGCAAGCTCGAGCGCGCGCTCCAGCAATCTCAGGTCCAGGGCAGCAGCCAAAACAAGATCCTGGGCTATCTGGCGCGCCTGTCCCTGATCGCCCTGCACCCGCAGCTCGACGGCGGCGTCGAGTACGGCGCGGCGCTGTCCTCGGTCGATCCAGCCGACTACGCCGCACCCAAGCTGACGGCCTGCGCCGAGCGCATCGCAGCAAGCCCGGGCTGCGGGCACATCATCTTCTGCGAGCCGACCGCGGTGCACCTTTGGATGCGTGAAGTGCTGGTCGCCCGCGGGGTGCCCCGCGAGCGCATCGCCATCCTCAACGCGGTCGAGACCCAGTCCGCCGACCGCATCCGCATCGCCCGCGAGTTCAACGGCATCGTCTCCGAGCCGCCGGCGCCAGGCGCGTGTGCCAATGCGAGCACCCAGCGCGTGCCGCCGAAGTACGACGTGATCATCGCCAACTCGGTCGCCTACGAGGGCATCGATCTACAGACCCGCACCTGCGCGATCCACCACCTCGACCTGCCGTGGACCCCCGCGGACCTCGAGCAGCGAAACGGCCGGGCCGTGCGCCAGGGCAACGAGCTGCCGGTCGTCCTGATCTTTTACTACCTGTCCGACCGCTCGATGGACTGGTACCGCTATACCCTGATTCAGGGCAAGCGCGCGTGGCTCGGCGACGTGCTCGCCAGCCAGGCGCGCGACACCAGCAACCCCGGCGCGCAGCAGGCCCTCTCCGACGAGGAGATCCTGATGATGATCTCGCGCGACCCCGAGGCGACCCAGCGCGCGCTCGAGGCCCGCCGCGAAGTCCTGCGCGCGGAGGCCCGCAAGAAGGTCGCCCACGAGGCCGCCAATCTGCTGGTCCAGGCGAGCGCCCGCTTTCGCGACGCCCGCGAGACGACCGACGCAGAGAAGGCCGCCCGCCTGCGGGCCGAGGGCGACGAGCGCCTGCGGGACCTGCGGCGAGTCGACGCGATGGCCTGGCCGTGGGCGCGCTGGGCGGAGCGCGCCCGCGAGGTCGAGGTGCTGGTGCCCTC
>NZ_JACCSO010000453.1 GCF_013812955.1 Nannocystis sp.
CGGCCAGGCAGGCGCTCGCGCGGGCCGAGGCGCGCGGCGAGGTCGAGTCGTGGCGGGCCGAGCAGGCCGGCGCGGTGGCGGCGTTGCTGGCCGGGGACCTGAAGCGCGCGCTCGAGCTGGCTTATCGGGCGCGCGAGCTGACGCCGGGCGGCGACCGTGCGACCACGACCTATCTGCTGGCGCTGATCTACGACCGGTCGGGCGCGCCCGAGGCCGCGTTACGCGAGCTGGTCGCGCTGGTGAAGTCGCGCGACGGTGCTCAGCGCGGCTCCGTCGACATCTTGCTGCCGCTGCCGGAGCGGCTGTATCTGGACGCGCTCGAGGCGCAGGCGCGGGACAACGTCGGCAACGCCGGGTTGTTGTGGGGCGCTTATCTCGAGTGCCCCGAGCCGGAGGCGCCGGAGCGGCGGCTGGTGGAGCGACGGCTGGCCGAGCTGAGGGCCCGGGGTTCGGTGGTGCCGACCTCCCCGGGGCTCGGCGGTGGTCGTTCTCACTTGCTGATCTTGACGCCGTCGGGGCCGCAGCTCCAGTTGTAGGTGTCGGCGAGGATCAGGGGCGCGAGCTGGTCGCAGAGCGCCGCGGTGTCGGTGCCCGGGACCGCGAACGCCGGGTCCTGGGCGGGGTCCTGGTCGCGGCTGGGCACGCCCGAGAGCATGAACTGGGGCGTATTGAAGATCAGGCCGGCGAAGCGACGGGCGGCGAGCTCGAGCGTGCCGGTGTCGACCTCGCTCATCTTGGTCGCGGGGTCGAGGCCCATGACGCTGGCGATCGCCGCGAGTTCGGCCTCGTCGGTGATGGTCGGCTCGGCGATCAGGCGGTCCTTGATCGCCGCGGCGAGGTCGCGGATCGTCGTGCCCGGGGTCTTCGAGCCCTCGACCAGCATCAGCTCGATCCACTCGTAGGTGGCGCACTCCTGGCCGAGCGGTCCGGTGCAGGCGCCGCCGAGCTGCGGGTCGTCGCCGGTCGCCACGCGGTTCTCCCACGACAGCAGGCCGTTGAAGTCGACCCCGTTGAAGCCGTTTTGCGCGTCCTTGAGGAACGCGCCCTGGTCGCGCAGGAAGTCGAGCGCCGGGAACTGGTCCTGGCCGCCGACGTGACGGACCGGCAGGGCCCACCACATGCTGCGCATCGCCGACTCGATCAGCACCCAGGCGCTGAAGCGTTGCACGCGATCGCCGACGCCGTTGCCGCGGCGGTCGGGGTCGGCGCTGGTCGGCGCGTAGGGTTCGAACACCGGCTCGAGGAAGTACGCCGTCGAGGTGTCGCAGAGGTCGGGCGCGTCGACGTTGAAGTACGGGTGCAGGGCGATCTCGGTCAACAGCGTGCGCAGCGAGTAGTCCTCGGAGACGAAGGCCTCGGTGAGGGTCTGAAGGATCTCGCGCTGTTTTTCGTTGCGGGGGAAGTTGTGGGCCAGCGTCAGCGGGTAGCCCATCATCTCCTTCCAGACGTTGTTGACCAGGTTGGTCGCGGTCAGGTACGCGATCGCCTGGTCGGGCGCGACCTCGAGGTTGTCCTCGAGCGCGAGGCCGTCGGCGGCCAGGCTCGTGAAGCCGGACATCAGCAGCGGGTCGACGTCGAACAGGTTCTGGCCGAGCGGCTGCTCGCCGCCCATGTAGCCCTTGTCGGTCAGGATGTCGCCGTCGCGGCCGGGGTCGAAGCTGCCGCAGCTGCTCATGCCCCACGGCCGGCTGCCGCCCTGATCGACCAGGAAGCCGGTGACGCGGAACATCGCGTAGAGCTCGGACTCGGGGCGGCCCTTGGCCTCGCCGTAGATGGCGCGCTCGAAGTTGCCGGGGATCGACCAGAAGTGGTTGAACTTCGGGTCGGGGTTGTAAGTGACGGACTCCTCGCTGTTGTGACACTCGAGGCAGCCGCTGCGGCGGCCGAGGTAGGCGGACTCGAAGATCTCGCCGAAGTTGGAGCGCGCGTTGACCTCGAACTCCTCCTGGGAGATGTTGGCGCCGCCGAGCGGGCGAGCCATGCGGGCGAACAGGTCGGCGCGGTAGATCGGGCTGACGTTGTCGAGGCGCAGGGCGCTCTCGAGCACGTCGGCCATGCTGAACTTCTCCGCGTACATGGTGTTCAGGGCCGCATTGTCGCGGATGAACGCGGCGAGCTCGGGGCCGGCGTTCGGGCCGTTGGCGACCGAATAACAGGTGAAGTTCGACTTCACCTCGACGCGGTTGATCCGCAGCTGCTCCCACATGAACTGACGCCAGCGGCGGAGGTAGAGGTCGCCGGAGGCGAGGCCGCGGGCGAGCACTGCGCGGCCGTCGACGCCGAGCGCGTCGAGCTGGGCGATCATGCCGACGAGCAGCCGGACCTCGCGCATGCCCTCGGGCTTGCGGCCCTGCATCAGCGGGATCAGGCGCTTGACGAAGGCCTCGTCGCCGGCGTCGCAGCTCTCGCTGGTGTCGGGGTCGGGCGGGTTCGGCTCGCCGCCGCCGTCGGCCTCGCCGGTGGTCGGTGTGTCGCTGTCGCCGACGGTATTGCCGGTCCCGTCGGCGCCGCTGTCGGTGCCGCCGGTCGGATCGCCCGAGTCGGTCTTGGTGGCGGAGTCGGTGGCCGGGTCGTCGCCACATGCGACGAGCGCGACGGGGGCGAGACAGAGCGCGAGGGCCAAGCGAAGCGCGAGGGCCAAGCGAAGCGCGAGGGCGAGACGGAGCGGGGTCGTGGTGGTCATGGTGTGGCCTCGGGTGATCACGACTTGAGCCCCATGTAGACCTGCATCAGGCGGGTGGCGGCTTCGAGCTCGTCCTTGACCCCGCCGCCGACGTCGCCGACGGCGAAGGTCTGCGAGCTGAACGGATAGATGCCGAGGGCCATCATCACGAGCATGCGATTCTCGGCGGGGCTGACCCAGGTCTGGGCGTAGCCCTCGTCGGCGGTGATCGAGCCGTAGACGCCGCGCTCGGCGGCGCTGACGGGGCCGCCGATGAACACGTTGACCATGCCCTGCGGCCAGTGGTTCAGGCCGGTGTCGCCCTGGCGGTGCGGGGTGCGGCCGAACTCGGTGTTGATGACGACCATGGTCTCGTCGAGGTCGATCTTGCCGGGGTCGCCCTCGCCGGGCTTGTTGATGATGTCGGCCAGCGCCTGCATCGTGTGGGTGACGTTGCGCGAGGCGTCGTAGACGTGGCTGTCGTGGGTGTCGTGGCCGCCCGATGGGTTGGGCTTGAGGCCGCCGTCGATCCACTGCACGTAGCGGGCGCGGTCGCTCTCGCGGGTCAGCAGGCTCGCCGCCATGCGCGCCTGCATGGACGGCTTGTCGACGTTGCTGCCCTCGCCGCACCGCTGGCCGTCGACCGGCACGAACAGGTCGGCCGGGAGCACGGACTGCAGCTGGTCGGCGCCGTGGCGGGCGAAGTGGGCGAACTCGAAGTTGCTGCGCGCGGCGGCGCGGGTCGGCGTGCCTTTGCCGCCGGCACGAAAGCGCTGCTGATAGGCGCGCAGGTAGTGGTCGACGGCGCCGTCGAACTCGTCGCGGCGGCCGGCGACGGCGGGGCGGGCGAGCAGCTGGGCGAGCTGTGAATTGGGGTCGACGGTGACGCTGAGCGGGCGCGCGGAGCCGGGGTGAAAGCCGACCGCCGAGGCGGCGCGCACGTTGTCGGTCGGGAACTCGACGCCGGGATAGAGCACGTAGGCGTAGGGGGTCGCCCGCAGGCCGCCGGGCTGCTCGAGGAAGTGGCGCTGGATCGCCGCGCCGACGCCGGCGAGGCGGGGCGAGCCGAGGCGGCTGCCGGTCAATGCGTAGGGGTTGGCGCCCTCGTGCGGCAGCAGGTCGTGGCGCTGCACGACGACGCGCATGCGATCGATGATGTCGGGGCGGGCCCGCAGCGGGTAGACCCAGGGGCCGAGGTGCACGGTCTCGCCGTTCTCGTCGTCGGCGAAGGGTTCGGTGAGCTCGGCCGCGAAGCCGCAGTTGCCGAAGCGATTGACGGTCTCCGGGTAATAGGCGTTGAGGAAGCGCTGCTGGTTCTGCCCCCAGCTCGGCACGGTATAGAAGGTGTCGAAGGCGTTCATGCCTCCGTACAGGTAGAGCTCGAGCACGCTGCTGGCCTGGCGCGAGGCCGGGAACATCGCCTCGAGCTTGTCCGCGGGCCAGTCGCCCCAGGCGGCCTGGGCCGCGCGCGGGTGCTTGAGAACGCTGAAGGCGGCGCCGGCCGCGGTGGCGACACCGGCCGTTTTGAGGAAGGTTCTGCGCTGCATGTTCGGTGGTCTCCGGGGGGCGAAAGCGAAGCAGTCGTGAGAGGTCGGCGAGCGATCAGAACAGATCGGGGTAGAGCCAGATCTCGTGGCGGGCGACGACGCGCAGCGAGCCGGCGGCGAGCTTGATGGTGCTGATGTGCTCGCGGGCGATGGTGATGGTCGCGGGGCCGACGCTGAGCTTGCCGAGCTCGGCGCCGGGCAGCGTGTAACTGCCGTCGTCGGCGGCGTGGATCGCCAGCTGCTTGTCGAACTGATCCCACACGCGGATGACGACGCGGTCGTCGGCGCCGCCGTCGGCCTCCCACTGCAGCGTCAGGTCCTTGGCCTGCTCGAGCGGGAAGTCGAAGGCGCCCGCGTCCGGGGCCAGCAGCGTCAATCCGATCGGGGTCATCACCGCGCCGCTGGCCATCGCGTCGTCGAAGTCGGGGCCGCCGTACGCGGTCAGGTCGTAGCTCGCGCCCGGCTGCCAATGGCCCGGGTCGGGCGCACAGGCCGGGTCGAGGAAACCGGCGTTGTCGCTCAGATACAGCGGATACACGTCGCCCAGCACCTGCAGACAGGCGAGCGCGTCGCCGTCGGGGTGGCCCAGACGCAGGCCGTTGCCGAGCGTCAACCAGGTGTTCGCCTTGCCCCACTCGTATTGCTGCGGGTCGTGCACCTCGAGCGTGTCGGCGGCCGCGGGCGCGAGCGGGAAGAACAGCGCCAGCCTGTGCGCGGCGAAGAAGTCATCGGTGGTGAAGGGCGTGGTCCGCCACGCGCCGGCCATGCCGAGCTGCTCGGGTGAGCCGCCGGCGTCCGCGGGATAAAAGGTGAAGGTCAGGAGGCCGAAGTTGGGGCCGGCCTCGCCGCTGGTATCGTCGGGGGTCGAGTCGGTGCCGGCGGTCGTGGTCGGGTCGGAGGCCGAGGCGTCGGTGCCGGCGGTTTCGGTGGTGCCGGGCTCGCTGCCCTTGCTGCTGCCGTCGTCCTCGGCTCCGCCGTCGGAGCCGTGACAGGCGGCCAACAGCAGCAGCAGCGCGGCGAGCTGCGGGACGGCGAGGCTCTGGCGAGCTCTGCCGCGACTTTTGAGCGAGCTCACTCGAGCGATTACAGCGTTTTGGGCGAGATCGCAGCCGTTCTCGGCGCGCGCAGAAAACTGACAATTCGATCTCATCCTCCCGAGGGTTGCCGAGGAAGCGCAAAGAATCCATGCGCCAAAGGGCCCCAGCGCCGAGCTCGCGGTGACTTAGCACACCGTTATTGCGCCTGTTGAGGCGCGCGCGGAAGCCCGGGGATGTCCGGGGGGAAGCGGGCGTTTCCGGGTTTTGGACGCGCGCTTCGGTGGGTTTCGGATATGCTCCGCGCCGCCTGCATGACGACCTCGCCCAAGACCGGGAAGCCGGGAGAGATCCCCGGCGCAGCACCTGATGTCACTGTCCCCCAGCCGGCCACCATCACACCGCTGCGGCGCGTGACCGTGCCGCAGCTGGCGCGATTCAAGCGTGAAGGCCAGCGGATCGCCATGGTGACCGCCTACGACGCGACCTTCGCCCGCCTGGTCGATGAGGCCGGCGCCGACGTGATCCTCGTCGGCGACAGCCTCGGGATGGTGATGCAGGGCCATCCCCACACGCTCGAGGTCACGCTCGAGCACATGGCCTATCACGCGCGCTGCGTCCGGCGCGTGGTCAACCGCGCCCACCTGGTCGTCGACCTGCCGTTCATGAGCTACCAGGTCAGCCCGGAGCAGGCGCTGGTGTCGGCCGGACGTCTGGTCCAGGAGGGCGGCGCCGAGGCGGTCAAGCTCGAGGGCGGCGCGCGCACCGTCGACGCGATCCGCAAGATCGTCGCGGCCGGCATTCCGGTGATGGGCCACATCGGCCTCACCCCACAGTCCGTGCACGAGTTCGGCGGCTTTCGGGTCCAGGCACGAAACGAGGACGGCGCCGAACGCCTGCGCCAGGACGCGCTCGCGCTGCAAGACGCCGGCGTCTACAGCCTCGTGCTCGAGGGCATCCCGGCCGCGCTCGCCCGTCAGGTCAGCGCCTCGCTGGCGATCCCCACCATCGGCATCGGCGCGGGCGTCGACTGCGACGGCCAGGTGCTGGTCATGCAGGACCTGCTCGGCCTCGACGACCGCTTCAAGCCCCGTTTTGTGAAGCGCTACGCCGAGCTCGCCGGGGTGGTCCGCGGGGCCTTCGCGCAGTTCGTCCGCGAGGTCCACGACGGCCGCTTCCCCGGTGAGGAGCACAGCTTCGCGGGCGAGGCGGGCGGCGCCGCACCGATCAGTGGCGGCAAGCCGGGCGGCTACGGACCGGGCTGACATGCTGCTGCTGCGCACCCGCGAAGAGCTGCTGGCCTGGCGTGCCGGGTCGCCGGCAGGATCGCCGGTCGCATTCGTGCCGACGATGGGCTACCTGCACGAGGGCCATCTGGCGCTGCTGCGCCATGGGCGAGCGCTCGCGGGCGCGGGCTCGCTGGTGCTGTCGATCTTCGTCAACCCGACCCAGTTCGGGCCGAAGGAGGACCTCGCCCGCTACCCGCGCGACGAGGCCGGGGACCTGGCGAAGGCCGAGGCCTGTGGGGTCGATGTCGCGTTCTGTCCGACCGACCCGGCGGTGCTGTATCCGAACGGGACCCATACCTGGGTCGAGGTCGAGGGCCTCGACCGCCACCTGTGCGGTGCGACCCGACCGGGGCACTTTCGCGGGGTGTGCACGGTGGTCGCGAAGCTTTGGGGGCTGGTGCGGCCGGACTACGCGCTGTTCGGCGAGAAGGACTACCAGCAGCTGGCGATCCTTCGCCGCATGCACGCGGACCTGAACCTCGTCGGCGAGGTCGTCGGTCTGCCGATCGTGCGCGAGGCGGACGGCCTGGCGATGTCGAGCCGCAACAGCAACCTCGATCCGCGGGCGCGCCAGGACGCGCTGGCGATCTCGCGCTATTTGCAGGAGCTGCGCATCCGCTTCACGGCGGGTGAACGTACCGCGGCCGGTCTGCTTCAGGATCCCGCGGCCGCGCTGGCCCCGGGCCGCGTCGATTATGCGTCGCTGGTCGACGCCGAAGATCTGCAGCCGGCCCGGGTCGTGACCCGGCCCGCGCTGGTCGCGATCGCGGCGTTCTTCGGCGGGGTGCGGCTGATCGACAACTGCGTGCTGCACCCCTGACCCAAAGGCCAGGCGCTCATGCGCCCGCGAGCTCGAGCTTGCCGGCCATGTCGGCGCCCCAGAACTTGCGCAGCGCCCGGCGCAGTCCGCCGAGCGAGCCGGCTCGCACCGGTCGCTCGAGCCGGCGCACGAAGCCGAGGGCGACGCGGTTGGCCGTATGGTAGCGCTCGCGCAGCGGGGCGCCGAGGCCGGGCAGCAGCTGCCACTGGCAGAAGATGCGGTCGACGAGGCGGCCGAAGTCGTCGGCCGGGACCGGCCAGCGGCCGAGCAGGCACAGCGCGAGCTTGTCGACCTCGGCCTGGGTCTCGAGCTCGAGGCCGCTGACGGGACGTTCGCGGCGCACGGCCTCGACGAGGTAACAGAGGTGGCTGAGGCCCTCGAGCACGGGCAGGGTGTCGGCGAGGGCGGCGTCGCCGAGCACGCGGGCGTGGCCTCGGGCCTCGAGGCGGTCGAGCGCGCGGGAGGCGAGGGCGAGGCCGATCTCGACGCCGTCGTCGTCCTCGCGGACCAGCACCAATTCCTCGGTCGAGCCCGGAGTCTCCGCGGCGGTGAAGGGGACCAGGAAATCGACCGGATCGACCCCCGAGTCGGCGCCGTAGAGGGCCTCGAGGCCGCGATAGAGGCCGCGAAGGGTCCTCATTGCAGGGTGTCCGAGCCGTCGCGGCCCAGGACCACGCCCGCGGCGATGAGGCGCCGGGCGTCCCGACCCTCACCATAGCGGCGCCAGCGCTCGTAGAGGCCGAGCAGGTCGCGGTCCCCCTCACCCCGCGCGTCGGTCGCCTCCGAGATCACCTCGGCGGCGCGTTCGAAGTGGTCCGCGAGGTCGTGAAACACGGCGAGCGCGCCATGACCCGGCGACACCTGACGATAGGCGTCCGAGCCCAATGACCGCACGTAGCGCAGGTCGACCGGCGTGCGGTCGAGGCTGTGCGGCACCACCCCGGCGATGAACAGCGCCCGGTCCCCGACCTGACGCAGCGCCTGGGCCCGCGCGCTGCCCTCCTGCTGCCGCGCCGCGAGGTACTGCAGCGCCAGCGGTCCGGTCCTGCGCCCGGCGACCGCGGACTTGCCGATAAAGGCGGCGAGCAGGTGCACGACGTATGCCTCGACTTGCTGGGGGAGACTGGCCCCGGTCCGGGTCTGGGCCTCGCCGACCTGGGTGAAGAAGAAAGCCTCCAGAGAACCATCCAATCCGAGCTTGGCCTGAGACATCGAGCGACCCTCCATGTACGACGTTAGCAGCCCCTGGCGGCCCGACAACGGAATTATGTGAGCAAACCTGGCAAACCTGGACCCAAGCGTGCACGCGAAAACATGAAGAACGGGGGTTGACCCCCCGGGGGGTAGAACTACACTCGCGCCGCCTGGCACTCGCTCCCCGCGACTGCTAGCAATCCCCTCCCACTCCGCGCCAAACAGGTCCGCGTGGGGGGACAGAATTCACGGTTCATGAGCGTCCGGCGTTTTGCGCGGGCGCTCGATCGGGCGGTATCCGCCCACATTCGACTGGTTCGCACACAGGAGATTTGCACATGACGACGAAGGTTCGCCCGCTCAACGATCGCGTGTTGGTAAAGCGTATGGCCGAGGAAGAGAAGACGGCCGGTGGCCTCTTCATTCCGGACGCCGCCAAGGAGAAGCCGGCACGCGGCGTGGTGATCGCTGTGGGTCAGGGCAAGTCCGACGACTCTGGCAAGCGCACCCCGCTCGACGTCAAGGCCGGGGACAAGGTCCTGTTCGGCAAGTACTCCGGCACCGAGATCAAGCTCGACGGTGAGGATCACATGATCCTCCGCGAGGAAGAGATCCTCGCCGTGCTCGAGGGCTGAAAAACCTAGAACGGCGCAGCGATGAGCTGAAGTCTCGATGAGACGGCAGGCACCGCGCGCCCCCACCTCCCGACAATTTCCAGAGAAGCGAGAACATCCCATGGCTGCCAAAGAAGTACGATTTGACGAGTTTGCCCGTAACGCGATCCTCCGCGGTGTTAACGTCCTTGCGGACGCCGTCAAGGTCACCCTCGGGCCGCGGGGCCGCAATGTCGTGATCGAGAAGTCCTGGGGCTCCCCCACGGTCACCAAGGACGGCGTCACCGTCGCCAAGGAGATCGAGCTCGAGGACAAGTTCGAGAACATGGGCGCGCAGATGGTCAAGGAGGTCGCCTCGAAGACCTCCGACCTCGCCGGTGACGGCACCACGACCGCCACGGTGCTCGCCCAGGCGATCTACCGCGAGGGCCTGAAGATGGTCGCCGCGGGTCACGACCCGATGGAGCTCAAGCGCGGCATCGACCAGGCGGTCGAGGCCGTGATCGGCCACATCCGTGACCACCAGTCGAAGGCGACCAGCAGCGACGACGAGGTCGCGCAGGTCGGCACGATCTCCGCCAACGGCGACGAGGAGATCGGCAAGCTGATCGCGCAGGCGATGAGCAAGGTCGGCAAGGAGGGCGTGATCACGGTCGAGGAGAACAAGGCCAACACGACCGACCTCGACGTCGTCGAGGGCATGCAGTTCGACCGCGGCTACCTCAGCCCGTACTTCATCACCGACCAGGAGCGCATGGTCGTGTCGCTGAGCGACTGCTACATCCTCACGTACGAGAAGAAGGTCTCGACGATGAAGGACCTGCTGCCGATCCTCGAGCAGGTGGCGAAGCAGGGCCGCAGCATGCTGATCATCGCCGAGGACGTCGACGGCGAGGCGCTGGCGACCCTCGTGGTCAACAAGATCCGCGGCACCCTGCAGATCGCCGCCGTCAAGGCCCCGGGCTTCGGCGACCGTCGCAAGGAGATGCTCAAGGACATCGCCGTGCTGACCGGCGGCAAGGCGATCACCGAGGACCTCGGCGAGAAGCTCGAGAACCTGACCCTCAAGGACCTCGGCACCGCCAAGCAGATCACGATCGACAAGGACAACTGCACGATCGTCGACGGCGGCGGCAAGAAGGACGACATCAAGGCCCGCGTCAAGCAGATCCGCGCGCAGATCGAGGAGACCACCTCGGACTACGACCGTGAGAAGCTGCAGGAGCGCCTCGCCAAGCTGGTCGGCGGCGTCGCCGTGATCAAGGTCGGCGCCGCTTCCGAGGTCGAGATGAAGGAGAAGAAGGCCCGCGTCGAGGACGCCCTTCACGCGACCCGCGCGGCTGTCGAGGAGGGCATCGTCCCCGGCGGCGGTGTGGCCCTCATCCGCGCTCAGCGCCTGCTCGACACCCTCAAGGCCCCGACGCACGAGCAGCAGGTCGGCATCAGCATCATCAGGCGCGCCATCGAGGAGCCCCTGCGCCAGATCGTCATGAACGCCGGCGGCGAGCCGAGCGTGGTGATGAACGCGGTCCGCGCGGGTGAGGCCGGTTACGGCTTCAACGCCCGCACCGGCCAGTACGTCGACCTGATCAAGGACGGCGTCATCGACCCGACGAAGGTCGTGCGCACCGCGCTGCAGAACGCCGCGTCCGTGGCCGGCATGATGCTGACCACCGAGGCGATGATCGCCGAGAAGCCCAAGAAGGAGTCGGGCGCGCCGGCCGGCGGCGGCGGCGGCATGGGTGGCATGGGCGGCATGGACATGTAGTCTGCCCCCCGCTGGTCCCTCTCGAGGGGCTGGTACACGCGCCCCGTCCGGTTCGCCGCGACGGGGCGTCGTCGTTTAATCGCGGTGAAAACCGGCTATGTTCGCGCGATGGATCTGCGAGACCACGTCGGCATCGTCACGGGCGCCTCTTCGGGTATCGGTC
>NZ_JACCSO010000461.1 GCF_013812955.1 Nannocystis sp.
CGGTCGGGCTCAAGGCCGCCTGTGTCGGGCGCGACCCGTGGGAGACCGGCGAGGCCGGCAAGGGCCGCGTGCTGTTGAACCTCGGGCACACCGTCGGCCACGCGATCGAGTCTGCTTCTGCGTACTCGGTCCCGCACGGCGAGGCGGTCGCCCTCGGTCTGCGCGCCGCGGCCAGGATCTCCGAACAAAAAGGCATCGCCGAGCCGGGTCTCGAGGACCTGATCGTCGACGCCCTCACGCGCCTGCGCTTGCCGACCGACCTCGACGCCTGGCTGACCGGTGATCGCGGCACCGCCGTCGAGCGGGCCCTCATCGCCGACAAGAAGCGCTCTGGCGGGGCCATCGGCTACGTCGCCCTCGTCCGCGTCGGCGAACCATCGGTGCTCTCGCTGCCGCTGCGCGACCTGTTCGGCCTGCTGCGCCCGCGTGAACCCTCGGCCTGAAGCGCTCCCAGGGGCCATCCACGGGCCAGTCAGGGCCGGCGGCGCGAGCGCAAGCGCCCGCCGCTCGAGGTGATCCGGGCGGTCAAGTCGCTTGCCAGGACGGCGCCTCTCTGCCACCCTGCGACGGCGACGGCACTGGCCGGCTTCCAGACCATGCTCGATACCCTCAAATCCATCGTCGATAAGATCCCAGGCGCCAAGGCAGCTGTGCTCATGGGCCTCGACGGCTACGCCGTGGAGAAGTATGTGGGTAACGGAGACCTCGGTGACATCGAACAGGTCGCCACCGAGTTCATCGAGATGGTGAAGGTCGCCCGGGCCCTCGATCTCGGAGCCGTCACCGACATCACGATCAAGGCGGAGCGCGGCACCCTGCTCGCCCGCTTCCTGTCCGAGGGCTACTTCGCCGTCGTGCTGATGTCCGACACCGGCAACTTCGGCAAGGGTCGCTGGGTCCTGCGCACCGCGGCCAACGAACTGCTCGCCAGCCTGTAACCCGGGCGATGAGCCTCGCACCGCAGCCGCGGGTGCTCGTAATCCACGGGCCCAACCTCAATTTGCTCGGCGAACGCGAACCCGCGATCTACGGGTCCGTCACGCTGCCCCAGCTGGACGCCTCGCTGCACGCCCTCGCCGGCGAGCTCGGGGTCTCGCTGACGACCAAACAGTCGAACAGCGAGGGCACCATCATCGACTGGATCCAGGACGCCCGCCGGCGTCCGCATGACCAGCATGACCCGCATGACCGGCAGCATGGCCGGCAGCATGACCAGCCAGCCCAGCCCAGCCCGCAAGCGCAGGGCGGGCTCATCATCAACCCCGGCGGCTACACGCACACCAGCGTCGCGATCCACGACGCGCTGCGGGCCGTGAGCATCCCAGTGGTCGAGGTGCACCTCAGCAACATTGTGGGGCGCGAAACCTTTCGCCAGGTCTCGGTGACTGGCGTAGCATGTGCCGGGGTCATCATGGGTCTGGGACCCGCGTCCTACCTCCTGGCTCTGCGCTATCTCGCTTCCCTCCTCCTGGCTTCCCCCCTCCTGGCCCCGGCTCAGGAGCAGGCCCCGACTCCCGGCAAGCCGCCGACCCATTGATTCTTGATCTCACGGAGTGTCCATGTCGTCCGATCCCCGGGACCACAACGCGCTGCCAGACTTGCGGTACATCCGCGAGCTGGCCAAGGTCTTTCGCCAGTACGACCTCGACGAGATCGAGATCGAGAACGGTGAGCAGCGGGTGCTGCTGCGCCGCAGCGACATCCCCGCTGGTGGCCACGCCGCGGCCAGGCCCCACGTCGAGTACGCGCCGGCGGCGACCGCAGCGTCCCCGAGCGTGCCCGCACCGGCCGCGGTGTCCAACGACACCTTCATCACTTCGCCCTTCGTCGGCACCTTCTATCGCTCGTCGAGCCCGGAGACCCCGTCCTTCGTCGAGGTCGGCAGCACGGTGCAGCGCGGCCAGCCGCTGTGCATCGTCGAGGCCATGAAGCTGTTCAACGAGCTCGAGGCCGAGTTCCCCTGCGTGATCGAGGCCGTGTTGCTCGAGAACGCCCAGCCCGTGGAATACGGGGCCAAGCTGTTTCGGGTACGAAAGCTGTGATCACGGAGATCCGCAAGGTCTTGATCGCCAATCGCGGCGAGATCGCCCTCCGGGTGATCCGGGCCTGCCGCGAGCTGGGCCTGAAGACCGTCGCGGTCTACTCGACCGCGGACGAGCACGCCCTGCACGTGCGCTTCGCGGACCAGGCGATCTGCATCGGCCCGGGCCAGACCTCGCAGAGCTATCTCAACATCAAACACCTGATCGCCGCCGCGGAGCTGACCGGCGCCGACGCGGTGCACCCCGGCTACGGCTTCCTCGCCGAGCGCGCCGAGTTCGCCGAGATCGTCCAAAAGTGCGGGATGACCTTCATCGGCCCCGACCCCATCCACATGCAGGTGATGGGCGACAAGGTCCGCGCCCGCCAGACGATGGAGAAGGCCGGCGTGCCGGTGCTGCCCGGCACCGGCGTGCTCACCAGCGCGGCCGAGGCCGTCGCCGCGGCCGAGCGCATCGGCCTCCCCGTCATCCTCAAGGCATCGGCGGGCGGCGGTGGCCGTGGCATGAAGATCATCCGCGACATGCGGGCCCTGCCGAGCACCCTCGAGACCGCCCAGGTCGAGGCCTTCAAGGCCTTCGGCTGCGGCGACATGTACCTCGAGCGCTACGTCGAGAGCCCGCGCCACGTCGAGGTCCAGATCATCGCCGACAAGCACGGCGACGCCGTCCACCTGCTCGAGCGCGAGTGCTCGGTCCAGCGCCGCCATCAGAAGGTCCTCGAGGAGGCCCCATGCTCGGCTTTGAGCGAGGACCTGCGCCACGCCATGTGTGCAACGGCGGTCAAGGCGTCCAAGGCCATCGCCTATCACTCGCTCGGCACCTTTGAATTCCTGCTCGACGGCGACAAGTTCTACTTCATGGAGATGAACACCCGCGTGCAGGTCGAGCACTGCGTGACGGAGATGATCACCGGCATCGACCTCGTGCAGGAGCAGATCCGGCTGGCCACGGGTGAGCCTCTCGCCCACCTCAACCGCGAGCACAAGCCGCGCGGGCACGCCATCGAGTGCCGGATCAACGCCGAGGACCCGGTGACCTTCGCCCCGAGGCCCGGGACGATCTCCGCCCTGCATTTCCCGGGAGGCTTCGGCGTACGGGTCGACAGCCACCTCTACACCGGCTACACGGTTTCGCCCCACTACGACTCCATGCTCGCCAAGCTCATCGTCCACGCCCCGGACCGCCCCAAGGCCATCCGGCGGATGCGGCGCGTCCTGAGCGAATGCGTCATCGAAGGCATCCCCACGAATCTGCCGCTGCACCGCTGGTTGCTGAAGCAAGACGCCTTCGTCAGTGGTAAATACGATACCCACTTCCTCGAGGCGTCACTGGACCCCGAGGCCATTCGGGCAGAAGCCGCCTCGGCCGACGCCGACGCCGATGCTCAGGCGTAATCGGAACCAGCAGAGACAAGAAAGGGCAAGCAACGGGGGTGGCGTTCAACCGGGAAAAGGCGCTGACGGCGGCCGCGAAGTTCGCGTCGAAGGGCCAGCACGACCGTGCTGCGAAGGAGTACGTCTCGGTCGTCGAGGCGGACCCCACCGACGTGCGCAGCTGGCTGCTGCTCGCCGAGGCGCTGGTCAACGCGGGTGACAAGACCGGCGCGCTCGAGCGCTACCTGCACGTCGGCAAGCACTACGCCGAGGCCGGCGACGCCCAAAAAGCGATCGCCGTGTTCCGCAAGGTGCTGGGCCTGGACCCGAACCGCCTCGACATCCAGACCGCGATCGCCGGCCTGTACAAGGACCTCGGCCGCACCGCCGATGCCGTGGCCGCCTACGAGTTCGTCGCCCAGGCCTACTTCCAGGCCGGGCAGATCGCCGAGGGTCTCGAGGGCTTTCGCATGGTCGCCGAGCTCGAGCCCGCGGCCGTCGGCAAGCGCCTGCGCCTCGCCGAGCTGTACTCGCGCGAGGGCATGGTCGCCCAGGCCGTCGAGCACTTCCGCCTCGCCGCCGAGCGCCTGCTCGCCGACCGTCGAACCGACGACTACATCCGCGTCGCCGAGCGCCTGATCTATCACAAGGAGGATGACCTCCCGGTCCTCCGCTCGCTCGCGCAGATCTACCTCAAGCAGGGCGAGAACCGCCGCGCGCTGGTCAAGCTGAACGCCCTGCTGCGCGCCGCCCCGGCCGACGCCGAGGGCCTAGAGCTGCTCGGTGAGACCTTCGTCGCCATCGGCAAGATCGACAAGGCGATCAGCGTGGTGATGGAGCTCGCCCGCGAGCAGCGAAAGGGCGGCCGAAAGGCCAAAGAGATCGCCGCGCGCGTGCTCCGCAAGGCGCTCGGCTGGAACCCGGAGAACGCCGAGGACATCAAGAAGACCGCGGGCGAGATCGAGGCCGAGATCGCCGCGCTCCCCCCCGAGCCGACCGACGCGCCCGAGCCGCGTGACGACGACATGCACCTCGACGTCGACGTCGTCGAGGACGACGCCGGCGGCGGGGACATCGACCTCGACGTCGATGTCGATGAGGACGAGGAACACAAGGTCGAGGAGGTACCGTCGCGCCCTTTCGCCCCCGTGGACGCCAACGTGGCGTCCAGCGTGGTTGAAGCCGGGGAAGACAGCGTCGGTGACGTGGAAAAGGTCCTCCTCGAGGCCCGCGTCTACGTCAAATACAAGATGTTCGAGCACGCGCTCGGCCACCTCGACGCCGTGTTCGTGCGCGAGGCCAACCATGTGGCCGCGCTCGAGCTTCAGGCGCAGATCCTGGTCGAGCTGGCGCGCAACACCGACGCCGCCGACGCATATGTTCGCCTGGCCCAGCTCGCCAGCGGCCGCGATCCGAAGCTCGCCCACGAGCACATCGCACGCGCGCAAGCGCTGGTCCCCGACCACACCAAGGCCGAGATGGTCCTGGCCGCGCTCGACAGCGGCGACGGTGGTTCGGCCGAGCCCGCCCCGCTGATCCGCGGCCTGCAAGGCAGCCTCAGCGGTGACCCGGAGTCCGAGGCCCGGACCTTCGACCCCGGCCAGTCGAACTCGCGCAACGCCGTCGTCGAGCCCGACGCGGTCGCATCGGCCGAGCGAGATCTGGCACAGGTGGATTCGCCGGAGGCCGCCGCCGCTGCTCCGGCCAATGACGCCGGCGTCGTCCAGACGAAGTCCGACGAGCCGGCGATCCAGGCTCCGGTGACAACACCCGAAGCTCCGGTGACGCCGGAAGCCGACCAGCCCGGCACCACCGCCGAGTCGGAGAAGACCGCCGAGCCCGGTGACGAGACCTCCGGGGCCAACAAGCTCACCGAGAGCTCGGGCGCGCGTTCGCTGCTGCGCCGCGAGACCTCGCGACCGCTGGCACGCGGCGAGGGTTCCGGGGCGCGCCGGCTCCCGACCGAGGGTCCCACCGAGGGCTCGGGCGCACGGCGCTTGCCGACAGAAGTGATCACGGAGAGCTCCGGCGCGCGGCGCCTGCCGACGGAAGTGCTCACCGAGGGTTCAGGCGCACGGCGCCTGCCGACGGAAGTGCTCACCGAGGGCTCGGGCGCGCGGCGTCTGCCGACGGAAGGCTCGGGCGCGCGGCGTCTGCCGACGGAAGTGCTCACCGAGGGTTCGGGCGCGCGGCGTCTGCCGACGGAAGGCTCGGGCGCACGGCGTCTGCCGACGGAAGTGCTCACCGAGGGCTCAGGCGCGCGGCGCCCGCCGACGGACGGCTCCGGCGCGCGACGCCTGCCGACGGAAGTGATCACCGAGGGCTCGGGCGCGCGGCGTCTGCCGACGGAAGGCTCGGGCG
>NZ_JACCSO010000466.1 GCF_013812955.1 Nannocystis sp.
GCTCTACACCGCCGCCGCCCGCCGCCGCCGCGGGGAGCTCGCCCCCGAGCCCGAGGGCGCGCTCTGGCGCGGTCGCGCCGATACCTGGCTCACAGGACAGGGCGTCGCCGACATCCCGCGCCTGCTCGCCACCCTCGTGCCCGGATTCGCCGACGCACCCGCCGCTCCACGCGCCACCGCCTCGACTTCCCCGTCTCCCACTTCCCCGTCTCCCACTTCCCCGTCTCCCACTTCTCCCCTGTCCCCCGTGGACTAGTTACGCCATGCTGCGGCGTAGATCCGCCATGGCCCGCTCGAAGCTCGACACCCTGATTTACGCGACGATCCTCCTCGCCCCGCTCGCCACCGCGATCGGCTACATCACCCTGACGCCCGAGCCCGAGCCCGTCATCGTCACCATCCCCGCGCTGGTCCAGCCGAGCCCGCAGCCCGAACTTGCGGCCACGCCGGTCACCCCGGTCACCCCGCCCACGCTCGAGCCGCCCACCTCACTCGAGCCGACCACCTCACTCGAGCCGACCACGCCCGAGTCCACAACCCTCGCTACCGAGCCCGGCGCCGCGGTCCTCGTGCACGAGCGCCAGCTCCTGCTCTCGACCACCGGCGAGCAGGCGTGGACCCGCGGCAAGCTGCGCGCCCACCCGATGGAAGACGGCATGGCCGCCAGCAAGGCCGTCGACCCGACCCGATTACCCGCGCAGCTCCAGCCGCTCGTCGACGCCCGCTTCGTCCTCCACACCGCCGACGGCAGCAGCTGTACCGCCAACGCCGGCGCCCTCTCGCTGTACGCCCGCCAGGACGGCGAGCTCGAGTTCCTCGAAGGCATCGAGCTGAGCTACACCGACGACGGCGACCCGATCGAGCCGACCCCCGCGCAGCAGCTCGCCTTGCGCAAGGCCGTGTTCGCCGACGCCCACCTGCTGTTCGCCCGCCTCACCGGCAATCCCCGCTGCAACGGCCTCTGGGCGCGTCGCGCCGAGCTCCCGGCGCCGACCGTGTTCGCCGCCGTCACCCTCGACGAGGCCGCCCATGCCGCGCTGAAGGATCGTGTGCTCGCCGTCATCGAGGCCCAGCCCGCCGTCGTCGCCCTGAAGATCGACTTCGACGCCTACCTCGCCGAGTACGCCCAAAATTACGACGAGCCCACCGAGCTCACCTGGCACGGTTTCCTGCGCGACTCGCTCAAGCTCAGCCGCTGGGACGAGCTCGGCGGCCCGCGCCAGCTCCTCAACGTCGAGCTCGGCGACAGCGATCAGGGCTGCGGCGATTACTTCACCGACCAGATCGCCCTGGTCTTCACCCTCGCGGGCGAGCAGCTCCAGCCGCACACCGACGCCGGCTTCATCGGCCCGAACGCCATCATGGATCTCGAGCGCGACGGCCACCTCGAAGCGGTCACCACGAACGGCCACGCGATCGAGACCCGTGGCCCCGCCACCGCCCATCAATCCTTCGAGTTCCCCTATCACGGCTGCCGCTGTTAGAGCCCCGCACGCGCTCGTACAGGCCAGATCAGGGGGCTTCCCCTCGGGCGCTCCGCGCGGCATGCTGACCCCATGGCCTACCCCCGCGTCTCGACCTGCCTCGCCGTCCTGCCCTCCCTGATCTCCCTCGCCTGCGCCGACACCGGGTCGGAGAGCAACTCGGCGTCGGCGTCGACCTCGGTCACGGCCTCGATCTCCGCGACCGACCCCACGCCCTCGACCGGGAACATCAGCGGATCCTCCAGCTCGGGCAACGTGCCGACCACCGGCGGCGCGAGCGACAGCGCCGCGACCAGCTCGACCGGCGGCGACCCCAGCAGCAGCAGCACCGGCGACGGGCTCAAGTTCGACCTCCCGAACCCGGACGGCGGCAACGACAGCGAGGGTCTGTGCGGCTGCGGCAACGACCTCGGGTTCAGCTACATCTGGATCGCCAACACCAACAACAGCACGATCACCAAGCTCAACACCCAGACGATGGTCGAGGAGGGCCGCTACCTGACGCGGCAGGACGGCAACGGCAGCCCCTCGCGCACCAGCGTCTCGATCACCGGCCGCTCCGTCGCCGTCGCCAACCGCAACGGCGGCGTCACCAAGGTGCTCGCGCGGCAGGAGGACTGCGACGAGAACAAGAACGGCCAGCCCGGCGTGCAGACCTCGAGCGGCAAGGACGACGTGCTCGCCTGGGGTCAGGACGACTGCATCGCCTGGCACACCCCGTTCCCCTACAGCACCCAGCGCCCCGTCGCCTGGATGGCCGGCACCATCAATCCGGCCACCTGCCTCTACGAGGACGAGAAGGTGTGGACCGGCGGCTGCCAGGAGGGCGTCGACCAGTGGGTGTGGGTCAACCGCCTCAACGGCGACACCGGCGCGATCGAGGAGAGCATCCAGATCGTCGGCTTCGAGTGCTCCTCGCTCTCCCCCTACGGCGGCGCCGTCGACTCGAAGGGCAACTTCTGGATGACGAACCTGGTGCCCGGCCAGGACCGCCTGTCGCGCGTCGACGCCGTGACCCTCGAGGTCCAGGTCCTGACCCCGCCGCTCACCCCCTACGGCATGACCGTCGACACCCTCGACCGACCCTGGCTGGCCTCCTGGGTCGGCAGCGGCAGCGCGAGCGCGGCCCGCTACGACCCCGTCGCCGCCACCTGGGCGATCGCCAACAACCACGTCGCCAACGTCATGTCCGGCATCCAGGAGGACGCCAAGGGCCGCATGTGGATGAACTATTGGAGCTACGACAACGGCTTCAGCGGCGGCGTCGTCTACATCGACCGCGAGACCATGCAGGTCAGCGAGCCGTTCGAGATCAACCCCTGCGAGCGCCGCGGCATGAGCATCGACCTCGACGGCAACGTCTGGTCGACCTCACAGGGCTGCAACCAGGCCTACCGCTTCAACCCGGACACCAAAGTGATCACCACCTACGACCAGCTCGACGGGCCCTACACCTACAGCGACATGACCGGCTGGGCCCTGCAGAACAACACCTGCAACAATCCTAACGGCTGACACCACCAAGATCGGCCAAGTAGTCGGCATGACCACCAACACCGTCTTTGTCACCGGCGCCGCCGGCTTCATCGGCCATCATGTCGTCCGCTTGCTGCGCGAGGCGGGGCGCCCGGTGCGCGCGCTGATCCGTCCCGGCGAGGACATCCGGAACCTCGATCCCTTACGCGGCCACGGCCTCGAGCTCGTCGAGGGCGACATCCTCGACCGGGTCGCCCTGCACGATCGCATGAGCGACTGCAGCACCGTCTATCACCTCGCGGCCCTCTATCGCACCTGGGTCCCCGACCCCAAGATCATCTACGACGTCAACGTCACCGGCACCGCCAACGTGCTGGCCACCGCGGCCGCGCTCGGTGTCAGGCGGCTGGTCTACACCAGCTCGATCGCGGCGATCGGCGTCGACCCCGGCGGCGCGCCGGCCGACGAGACCACCGCCTACAACCTGTGGCCCCACGCCTTCGACTACGTGCGCTCGAAGTACCTCGCCCATCAGGTCGCGCTGGCCTTCACGCCGCTGTTAAACCTCGTGATCGTCAACCCCGGCATGCCGCTCGGCCCCGGGGACATCGCGCCGACGCCGACCGGCCGCACCCTGATCGACACCCTCAACGGCAAGATCCGCGTCAGCTTCGACGGCGGCCTCAACCTGGTCGACGTCGAGGACGTCGCGCGCGGCCACCTGCTCGCCGAGACCCACGGCCGGCGCGGCGAGGCCTACCTGTTGACCGGCCACAACCTCTCGATCTCCGCAATGGTCGAGCAGCTGCGCACGGTGGTCGGTCTGCGCCACGGCATGCTGCGCATCCCCGCCGGCCTCGCCACCGCCTTCGGTTACCTGCTCGAGGGCTGGGCCGAGCGGGTGTCGCGGCGCGAGCCCCTGATCACCCCGGGGACCGTCGCCTACACCCGCCAGCGCCTGTTTTATGACAACACCAAGGCCCGCGAGGAGCTCGGCTTCACGGTCCGGCCGCTCGACGAGACCCTGCGGCGCGCGGTCGAATGGTTCGTCACCCACGGCCAGATCCGGGCCGACGCGGCCACGCTGAGCCTGCGCGGCCGTCATCCCCACGACCCACCGCTGCCCTGAACTCACTCGCCGGCGCGAAAGCTCGCCCGCAGCGCGGCGTGATCCGAGCCGCCATAACCCTGGCCGGTCTGGCCGCGCAGCACCAGCGCCGACTGCGCAACGT
>NZ_JACCSO010000468.1 GCF_013812955.1 Nannocystis sp.
CGCCCGAGCCGGGCGCCGCCCCGATCGCGGCCGAGCCCCGCGCCTTCGAGCCGCCCAAGGTCGGCACGCGCGTCATCCTGCCGCTGCCGGCCTATCCGCCCGCGGCGGTCGCCGAGGCCCGCGACACCCTCGACGACATCCTGAAGGAGATCGCCGACGCCCGCCCCGACTTCGCGCTGATGGCCCCGCGCCACCAGAAGGTCCACATGCTCGGATGGATCTGCCGCGCCCGCGGCCTCGACGAGCAATTCGCCGGCGAACACAAGGTCACGATCCTGGTCCGCCGCGTCGCCCACGAGCTGACCAACATCAGCAAGATCATGTGGCCCGGCTCGGTCCAGGCCCTGCAAATGAGCGCCCGCCCCGACTGCGTCGTCGGCGAGCTCGGCCTCAAATCTCTGCAGATGCCGCGCACCTGGAACGACGCCAGCGAGTTCGTCCAGCAGCACCGCGACCGCGCCCTCGTCGGCGACGTCCCCCTCGACGACTACGGCTGGGCCGACGACCTGCGCAGGACCGTGCCCGAGGACCCGCGCGCCCTCCTCCGCGAGGCCCAGCAGGCCGTCGAAGCCCTCGGCGGCCCGGTCCAGGAGCCCCCGCCCCGCCACCTCACCGTCGCCCCCGAAGAGCTCAGCACCGATAACATCGAGCAGCTCGCCAAACACGTCCAGCACCTCCGCGCCATCCGCATCGCCACCCTCCAGCCCGAGCTGTGGGGCTGCATCATGGGCCGCATGCGCTGGCTCGGCGGGCGCCTCGGCGACCGCGCCCACAACCTCAAGAAGTGGCTCGACCCCGAGTTTCGCCCGCCCGTCGACAACTCCCGCGCCACCGCGGCCCAGCACGACCAGCAACGCCAGCGCCAGCAGGCCGTGCGCAGCGAGCGTGAGGCCCTGCTCGCCGAGCCCGTCACCGCCGCCGCCGACCTCGGCGCCTGGCTGGTCAAGGCCTTCGACGCCTACAACACCCCCGACGTCGCCGTCCTCGCCGAGCCCCTGCGCGCCGCCGTGCTCGCCCTCGAGGACGACGCGCTGCCGGAGGCCGACCGCCGCATCCGTCGCCGCCTGCGCGACCTCAAGAACCACCTGCGCCACACCGACGGCCCCGGCGCTCGCATCGAGGGCGAGGACCTGGGGCCCGCCGAGGCCGACGACGGCGCCAGCAAGCCCGAGCTCACCAGCGACGAGGACGAGCCCGACGACTCGCTGTCGGCGCTGGTCCGCAGCCACGTCGAGGGCAAGTCGGCGCTGTTCGTCAGCAACCGCGACGACCCGGATCTCAAGGCCCGGCTCGAGGACCGACTCGGCCTCGACATCACCTGGTGCGACGGCAACCCGCGCAAGGTCCAGGCCCAGTGTGAGAGCATCTCCCGCCGCAGCTACGACCTCGTGCTGATCGCCACCGGGTTCCAGGCCCACACCATCGACGGCATCCTCGCCCGCGCCGCCCGCGCTGGCGGCGTGCCCTACGTGCGCGTGTTCAAGGGTCGGCCGCTCGCATGCGTGCGAGCGCTGGCGCGAAGCCTGGGCCTACAAGACGCCGTGTGATGGCCCGGGGGCGTCAGGGAACACCCTGAGCCCCCATCATCGGACTCTATGGGCGATCGGTGCCAAGTGCGCAATCGCGCGCGCCGATGCCGCTATCTACGGACAATTTGGGGTGTTGCCGCATCAGCAGGTGAAGATGTGGCGCGGTCTGCAAACTCCGTCACCGACAAGCCCATGAAGGCCGTCGTATTCCATGCCATCGGTGATATCCGCCTCGAGGATGTCCCCGAGCCCACCCTCTCCGAACCAACCGACGCGATCGTCCGCCTGACCGCCAGCGCCATCTGCGGGACCGACCTGCATATGATCCGCGGCACCCTGCCCGGCATGCAGGCCGGCACGATCCTCGGTCACGAGGGCGTGGGCGTGATCACCGAGCTCGGCCGTGACGTCCGCAACTTTCGCATCGGCGATCGCGTCGTGATCCCGTCGACCCTATGCTGCGGATATTGCTCGTATTGCCGCGCCGGTTATCAAGCCCAATGCGATAACGCCAACCCCAACGGCCCGCTCTCGGGCACCGCTTTTTATGGCGGTCCGGCGACCAGCGGCCCCTTTCATGGCCTGCAAGCCGAGCTGGCCCGCATCCCCCTCGCCGCCATCAACCTCGTCAAGCTCCCCGACGACGTCAGCGACGAGCAGGCGATCTTGCTCTCCGATATCTTCCCGACCGGCTACTTCGGCGCCGAGCTCGCCGAGATCACCCCCGGTGATACCGTCGTGGTGTTCGGCTGCGGCCCCGTCGGCCAGTTTGCGATCTGCAGCGCCAGGCTGTTCGGCGCCGGCCGCATCTTCGCCGTCGACTGCATCCCCTCCCGCCTCGACATGGCCCGCGCCCAGGGCGCCGAGGTCATCGACTTCAACGAGGACCACCCCGTCAAGACCCTCCTGCGGCTCACCGGCGACATCGGTGTCGACCGGGCCATCGACGCCGTCGGGGTCGACGCCGAACACCCGCACGCCGGCCCGGCCCGGCGCGAGGCCCAACAAAAGGCCGTGCAGTTCGCCATCGAGGTCGACACCGTGGCGCCCGAGCAGCACCCCGACGGTGAGCTGTGGCGCCCCGGCGACGCGCCCTCGCAGGTGCTCGAGTGGGCCGTCGATGCCCTGGCCAAGGCCGGCACCCTGGCGATCGTCGGGGTCTATCCGCCGACCGCGAGGTTCTTCCCGATCGGCACCGCGATGAACAAGAACCTCACCATCAAGCTGGGCAACTGCAATCATCGCCGATACATCCCGCGGCTGATCGACATCGTCCGCAGCGGCATCGTCGACCCCAGCAAGATCCTCACCCAGCGCGAACCACTGACCGCGGTCATCGCCGCCTACCAGGCCTTCGACCTGCGCCAGCCCGGGTGGATCAAGGTCGAGCTCAAGCCCTCGGCCTGACGCCCCGCGCGCATGCGCGTCTGCTCGCCTGCGCGCCTGCGCGCCTGCGCGCCCCCGCACCCCCGCGGCTCCGCGCCCCCACGTGCGCCTCGGCAGTTTCATGCGTTTTTTCACGCCTGGATCTGACAGATGTGTCCGCTGGTGCGCGCGGCCCATGAGAATGTCGGGCTCAAGTGATCCCCATCCGCAGTCCAATGGCCGCCGCGCGGTCCTGCCAGGGTGTGGGTCCATCCGCGCGTGACGCTCGGTATCGCTTTCATACGACCCTGAACCGTCCTGTCCTGAATGGGGTGTGATCAGCAATGCGACGAATCTTCCAAGCTCTGGTTCCCGGCATGTACGCCGCCTGTCTGGCGTGTTCGGGGCCCGCGGGCAGCGAGTCGAACACGGACGCCTCGACCTCGGCTGGCACGGCCCTCATCTCCTCGACCACGGACGGCGACGACTCGGACGACCCCACCGCCGGCAGCTCGAGCGACACCGGCGACGAGCCGGCGTTCGTGCCGGCCCCGGGCGGCCTGCGGCGGCTGATGATCCACCAGTACGTCGAGTCGGTGCGGTTCCTGCTCGGCGACGCCGCCGCGACCGCAGCCGCCCCGCCCGAGGACCACTCGCTCTACGGCTTCGACGCCATCGGCGCCGCCGAGCTCTCGCTACCCGACGCCGATGTCGAGCTGATCGAGACCTCCGCGCGGGCGATCGCCATCGCCGCGCTGGCCGAGCCGACCCCGCTGAGCGAGCACGTGCCCTGCGTCCTGCAAGCCGACCCCGCCTCGGGCTGTTACACCTCGCTCGCCAGGGACTTCGGTCGCCTCGCCTGGCGCCGCACCCTCAGCGATGGCGAGGTCGCCCAGCTGGTCGCCATCGCCGAGCAGGCGCGCGCCTGGGACGGCGAGTTCACGACCGGCCTGCAATATGAGCTGATGGCGCTGTTACAATCGCCATACTTCCTTTACATCGTCGAGGTCGGCGAGCCGAGCGCGGACGACCCCGCCCGCCACGACCTCACGAACACCGAGCTCGCCGCCCGGATGTCGTTCTTCCTGCTCGGCCGCACGCCCGACGCGGCGCTGCTCGACGCCGCCGAGGACGGCGGCCTGGCCACCAAGGCGCAGGCCGAGGCGGCCGCGCGCGCGATGCTGGCGCGGCCCGAGGCGCGTACCACCCTGGCCGCGTTCTACTCCGAGCTGCTGCTGCTGCGCGACGTCCCGGGCGTGCTCAAGAACCCGGAGCTGTTCCCGCAGTTCAATCCGGCGCTCGCCGAGGCGATGGTGAAGGAGACCTTGCTGCTGATCGACGACGTGGTCTGGAAGACCGACAGCGACATCCACGCGCTCTTCAACGCCGACTACACCTTCGTGAACACCAGCCTCGCGGCCCTCTACGGGGTGCAGGGTCCGCCCGGGCCCGGCTTCATCGAGACCACGTTGCCGGCCGAGCAGGGCCGCGCGGGCCTGCTCGGTCACGCCAGCTTCCTGGCCCGCTTCGCCCACCCGGCCGAGACCTCACCGACCCGCCGCGGCCTGTTCCTGCGCACCCGGATCCTGTGTGAGAGCGTGCCGCCGCCGCCTCCGGGGGTCGACACCTCGCTCCCGCCCGAGGACCCCGACAAGGTCCAGACGATGAAGGAGCGGCTGACCGTGCACATGGAAGATCCCAAGTGCAACAGCTGCCACTCGCTGATGGACCCGATCGGCCTCGCGCTCGAGAACTTCGACGCGATCGGTGCGTTTCGCACCCTCGACTCGGGCCTGCCGATCGACGCCTCCGGCACCATCGCCGACCTCGGCGACTTCGACGGCCCCCGCGCCCTCGCCGACCTGATCGCCAGCGACGAGCGCACCGCGGCGTGTGTGATCAAGAACTTCGTGCGCGGCACCCTCGGCCACCTCGAGCGCTCCGGCGAACGCCCGGTGCTCGACGACCTGAACGAGGGCTTCGCCGATGACGGCTACCGCCTCCAGGAGCTGCTCGTGCAGCTCGCCGCCAGCCCCATCTTCCGCAGCGTCGGTGACCCGAAGTGAGAGGACCCGCCATGAAACTCCGCGCCCTTGATCGTCGTACCTTCCTCCGCGGTATGGTCGGTGGCAGCGCCGCCGTGCTCGCGCTCCCGCTGATGGAGGCCATGCTGAACACCCACGGCACCGCGCTCGCCGACGGCAACCCGCTGCCGACCCGGTTCATGACCTGGTTCTTCGGCAACGGCGTGAAGCTGTCGCGCTTCGAGCCCCAGACCCTCGGCGCCGACTACCCGCTCAGCGAGGAGCTCCAGCCGCTCGCCAACGTCCGGGATTATGTCACCGTGCTGACCGGCCTGCAGAACCGCTGCGAGAAGCAGATCACCCACCACGAGGGCATGACCGTCTTCAGCGGTCACACGATGTCCGAGATCGACCAGTTCACCCTGTTCTCCAAGGCCGGCGGCCCGACCATCGACCAGCTGATCGCCGCCAAGATCGGCGCCGACACGCCGATCGCCTCGGTCCACCTCGGCGTGTCCAAGCACGTCAGCGTGATGGACTCGGGCACCACCATGCACGTGCTCTCGCACAAGGGCCCGAACGAGCCGCAGTACCCGCAGTACAACCCGCAGGAGGTCTGGAACAACCTGTTCGGCTCCTTCGTGCCCAAGCCCGACGACCGCCTGCTGCGCGTCAGCATCCTCGACGCCGTCCGCGATCAGACCACGGCGCTGCGCAAGCGGCTCGGCACCCTCGACAACCAGCGGCTCGACGCCCACCTCGCCGGCGTCTCCGCGCTCGAGAAGAAGATCAATACGCTGCCGCCCGAGTGCACCCTGCCGGACAAGCCCACGGAGAACAACCAGGACATCGACGGCAAGGAGCCGATCACCGCCGTCAACGATGTCATGAGCGACCTCCTGACCTACGCGTTCACCTGCGACATCACCCGCGTCGCCACCATGCTGTTCCACGGCGGCGCCGCCGAGACCGTCTTCTCCGAGGCCGCCCAGTCCCAGAGCCACCACAACAACACCCACGACCCCGGCAAGAGCGCCCAGCAGCAGGTCCACCTGGCGGTCGTTTACATCATGGAGCGCTTCGCCAGCATGCTGGAGAAGTTCAAGGCGACGGTCGACATCGACGGCAAGAACCTGCTCGACACCACCATCGTGTACTGCAGCAGCGACTGCTCCGAGGGCCTCTCTCACAGCATCTCGCGCCAGCCGATCATCCTCGCCGGCCACGGCCGCGACAAGCTGATCTACCCCGGCATCCACTATCAGGCCACCCCGCCGCCCGGGGCCGCCGGCAACACCTCCGACGTGCTCCTGACCTGTCTGCAGGCCTTCGATCCCACGGCCACCGCGATCGGCTCCGGCAACCCGAGGTCGACGACCCCGCTCACCGACATCCACGGTACGAGCTTCTAATCCTTCATATCCTCGGACGCCGGCGCCGCCGGCATCCGGGCGATCCAGACCCCGGCGCGCGCGCCCTCGGGGATCGAATAGACCAGGACATCGGCGCCGTACACCTGCGGCGCCACGAACGACTGGGCGAACACGCCGCCGTCGATCCGCAGCGCCTCCTGGGTCTCGGGGTCGGTCAGCTGCAGCGTGCCGCGCCAATCGCCGCCGATGTCGACGACGACCACCCGCCGCCCATCCTTGAAGGAATGGCCATAACGGCTCGCGCGCGCGACCAGCCTGCGCACCTCGCCCTCGTAGGAGACCGACCACAGCGGCCCCTCGGCGCGCAAAGTGCTGCGCTCGCAGCAGGGCGGCACCTGCAGCAGCTCGACGCGATCGCCGAGCACCCGCAAGATGTCCCCGGAGCCACGATAGAGCTCGGTCGCCTCCCCGCTCGCTAGCTCGACCACGTTCAGCATGCCCTTGCCGGCCATCAGCCAGCGCCCCTCGTCGAGCCGCGCCGTGACCCGCCCCAGATCCGGCAGATCGCGAAAGCCCATGTCGGGCACCGAGAACACCCGGATCGCCGGGAGCTCGAGCAAGAGCGCGCCCCCCTCGATGAACCGCATCGCGCTCGCATTGTATGCGACCGTGGTCTGACCGAGGAAAACATCGGTGCTGTCGTTGCGGTCGCGCAGGAACACCTTGCCGGCCGGAAAGCTGGGATGATCGTCGGTCGGCGTTTGGTCCTGCCACAGCAGATATCGACCCTGGCCGTCGGCGAGGAAACCAGCCACGCCGGTCTGCACCGATGATACCGCCTTGTCGGCGAGGTCGATGCGCACCAGCTCGTCCTCCGGCGTCACCGCGAGCACGAACTCCTCGAAGGCCGAGAGAAACACCCCGGTCACCTCGTTCTCGCGCCCGCGGATCCGCACCGCGTCCAGCAGCGTCACCGGCACGATCGTCCCGCTGCGCGGGTCCGCGGGCAAGGGGTACAGCAGCAAGGTCCCGAGCCCCGCATCCGCCGCCTCGCCCTCCGTGGCCGCTTTTTTTAACAGACCGATCAGGCCCTGCGCCGTCCAGCGCACCCCGCAGCCCTCCAGGTCGCCGAGCAGCACCTGCGGCGGCAATACGCCCTCCGGGTCGAGCACCAGCACCTCGCCGACGTCCGCATCACAGGCCAGCAGCACCCCGGGCCACTGCGCGATCGAGAACACCGAATCGACCTCCTCCGCGATCCGCCGCGGCGCCTCGCCGCAGAGCCCGGTCGTCCACACCGTCGACGTCGCCGATGTCTGCGGCGCCGCCTCCCCGGACTCTCCCGCCGCGCCGCGCCCGACCGAGAACACCACCCGCTCCCCGACCTGCATCGGCCTGCGGCTCAGCCGCTCGCCCCGCGCCAGCTCGAGCACCCGCACCGGCCCGGCCTCACCACAGACCTCGGCATACTCGACATAGGTCGGCTCCGACCCGCAGCCCAGCGCCGCGAGCGCGAGCATCGCGCCGATCGTCCTCGGACCCACCGCCGCAGGATAGGCCGCGCCGCCCGCGCCCGCAACCCTCCCACCACCGCGCCTCGCACCCGCTCGGAGGCTCCGCAAATGCGTCATCGCGCCAAAACAAATGTCTCTATCATCACCCTTGCGCATCACTCGTCTTGCGACGCCGGCGGCATCCTGGCGATCCACACCCCGGCCCGCTCGCCCCGGGGGATCGAGTACACAACCACATCGTCGCCGAACACCCCCGCCACATATGGCCGGGCAAACACCCCCTCATCGATGCGCAGCGCCTCGCCAGTCTCGGGGTCGCTCAGCTGCAGCACGCCGCGCCAGTCAGCGCCGATGTCGACCATGTCGGCCCGGCGTCCATCGGGCAAGGTCTGGCCAAAGCGAGTCGCCCGTGCGGCCAGCTGCCGCGCCGTACCCTCGTAGGGGATGAACCACAGCCGCCCCTCGTCGCGCCAGGTGTTTTCACCCGCGCAGCAGACCGGCAGCACCAGCACCTCGACGCCGTCCTCCCGATACCGGTCGATCTGTCCGACGCCGTCATATAACGTCGTCACCGCGCCGCTGACGAGGTCGACGACATTGAGCGCCCGCCACTTTTCCATCAATACCCGACGCTCGTCGATCATCATATTGATCCGGCCGAGCCGCGGCAGATCGGTGAAGCCGAGATCGGACAGTGAGAACATACGGATCGACTCGACGAGATCGAGGAAAAACACACCGCGATCGATGTAGCGCAGCGCGCCCCAGCTGTAGGCGAGCACACCCTCGCCGACGAAGACTTCGCTGCTGTCGCCGCGATCACGCAGGAACAGCTTGCCGGCCGGACGGTCGGGATCGTCGTTCGTCGGCGTCAGGTCTTGCCACAGCACATATCGACCCTCCAAGTAGTCGGACTCGAACGCCGCCACACCGGTCTGCACGACCGTCACCGCGCCGCCGTCGAGGTCGACCCGGACCAGCTCGTCCTCGGGCGTCACCGCGAGCAGGAATTCCGGGAACACCCGGACCATCTGGCCGACCGGTTGCCCAGTTCGCGACAGCGTGCGCACCCTATCCAGCAGCGTCACCGTCTGCGCGGGCTCGCGGTACACGTCCCCGGGAAAGCGGTGCAGCTGCAAGGTCGCCAGCCCCGTATCCACCTCTCCCTCGAAGATCCGGGTCACGCTCACCAGGCCGTGCGCGGTCCAGAGCGGAAACCTGCTGCAGTCCATGCCGGCCAGCACGTGCGGCGGCGCCCCGCCCTCCGGATCGAGCACGAGCAGCTCACCGGCCGCCGCATCACAGGCCAGCAGCACCCCGGGCCACTGCGCATTCATGAAGGCCCAGGCGACCCCCTCGGCGATCCGCCGCGGCGCCTCGCCGCAGGGCCCGGTCGTCCACACCGTCATCGGCATCTGACTCGACGGCGTCGGCTTCTTGGCGTCCTCGGCCGTGGCCCGCCCGACCGCGTAGACCATGCGGTCCCCGAACTGCCACGGCGGCGCATTCAGGCGCTCCCCGGGCCCCAGCACCCGCACCCGCACCGGCCCGGCCTCCCCGCAGATCTCGGCGAACTCGACATAGCTCGGCTCGGCCCCGCAGCCGAACGCCGCCAGCCCGAACACCCCGGCGATCGTCCCGCGCAGCACCACCCCACCATAAACCACCCCATCAAAGCCCGCAAGCCGCCGATCACGGCCGCTCATGGCCACGCCTGTGCAATCACGGCGCCGCCGGCAGCCTGGCGATCCACACGCCAGCGCGCTCACCCTCGGGGATCGAATACACCACGACATCGTCGCCGAACACCTGCGGCGCCGCGAATACACCGACGAACACACCATCGTCGATCCGGGGAGCCGCCTCGGTCGCGGGATCGCTCAGCTGCAGGGTGCCGCGATAGTCGGCGCCGATGTCGACCAGGCCGGCCCGCCGCCCGTCCTTGAATCGATATCCGAACCGGGACGCCCGCGCGGCCAGCCGCTGCGGCTCGCCCTCGTATGGGATCTCCCACAACGGCCCCTCGGCGCGCAGCGAGGCATCATAGTCATTCTGATCCAGCGGCGGCACCACCAGCAGATCGAAGCTCTGGTCGCTCATCCGCGTCATCTCCCCGAAGCCACGATACAGCGTCGTCGCCTCGCCGGTGATGATGTCGACGATGCTGAAGCTGCCCCACCCGTCCATCAGCCAGTGAGTCTCGTCGATCGCCAGGCGCACGGTGCCATTCGGCAGGTCCTGGAAGCCCAGGCCCGGCAGCGTGAACACCCGGACCGCGTCCAGATTGAGGTAAATGATGCCATATTCGATGTAATCCAGCGCGCCGTAATTGTTCTGGAGCACCGCCTCGCCGAGGAACACGTCCGTGCCGTCGTCGCGGTCATGCAGGAACAGCTTGCCGGCCGGGTTGCTGAGATTGTTGTTCGTGGGGCTCACGTCCTGCCACAGCAGATATCGCCCCTCATCGTCGCTCATGAAGGCCGCCACGCCGGTCTGCACGGTCGTCACCGCGCCGTCGCCGAGCCCGATCCGGACCAGCTCGTCCGCGGGGGTCAGCGCGAGCACGAATTCCGGGAAGAGCAGCGGCCTCGGGTAGCTGGATAGACCGTCGCGCGACCGGGTCCGCACCGCGTCCAGCAATGGCACCACCTCGGCGATGTCCCCGTACGGGTCCTCGGGGTAGCGGTGCAGCAGCAAGCTCGCCTGCCCGGTCTCCTCCTCCCCTTCGGCGAGCGGCGCGAAGCTCATCAAGCCCTGCTCGGTCGGTGGCCACATACCGCAGCCCCGCAGGCCCGCGAACACCACATGCGGCGGCCGCACGCCCTCCGGGTCGAGCACGCTCACCTCGCCGGCGGACGGGTCGCAGGCCAGCAACACGTCGGGCCAGCGCTCGATCGTGAAGACGCTCTGGCCGGCCGATGTCAGCTCGCGCGGGTCCTCCCCGCACGGTCCCGTCGTCCAGACCGTCCCTTCCATGAAGTCATTCCACCATTGCGGCTTCCCGGCCGCATCGACCCACGCGCGCCGGATCTCGTAGACCACCCGCTCCCCGAACTTCCACGGTCGCCGGTCCAGGCGCTCGCCGGGCGAAAGCTCCAGCACGCGCACCGGGCCCGCCTCCCCACAGACCTCGGCGAACTCGACATAGCTCGGCTCGCCCCCGCAGCCGAGCGCCACAACCGCGAACACCCCGGCGATCGCCCCGCGCAGCATCACCCCACCATAGGCCACCCGGGCAGAGCCCGCAAGCCGCCGGTCACGACCGCTCACCGGCAATCCACACCCCGGCGCGCTCGCCCTCGGGGATCGAAATACACCTGGCATCGTCACCGTACCGCGGGTTATCACCCGACACGCAGGAGGCGACGAGGTGCGAAGCGGGTCGTGGTGCCCGCAATGCCACAGACAAGCCGACAAAGATCGCATGTTGCACGTGCAAAGGCTCGCCCGCTACCATGGCGGCGAGTGCCTGCTGCGTCCGGCAGTGATCATCGGCGGGGCGTACCGAGCGGCGCCCCCGCGGCCACTGCTGGGCTTGCCTGGCGGAGAGGAAGCGATACTGCGCTCCGCGCGAAATGCGTGCTAGAAGCAGGGGCATGAAGGCCCTCGCAGCGCCCCTGATCCTCGCCCTGGCCTGCAGCGGGCCGGCGCCGCAGGACAGCGGCTTCGGCCCCGGC
>NZ_JACCSO010000471.1 GCF_013812955.1 Nannocystis sp.
AGGTGGACGAGCCCGAGGTGGACGAGGTCGAGGCGCTGTCGCCGGTGGTGCCGGTCGTGGTGTCGGTGGTGCCGGTCGAGGTGCCGGTGGTGCTGGTCGCGTCGGTGGTGGTCGCGGAGGTGGTGCCGGTGCTGGTGCCGGTGCCGGTGCAGGTCATGCCGGTGGTGCCGGTGGTGCCGGTCATGCCGGTCATGCCGGTCATGCCGGTCATGGTCGAACCGGATGTGTCGGTGGTGGTGCCGGTGATGCTGTCGCTGATGCTGCCCGAGGGCTGGAAGTCGCGCTTGGACGGCATGTCGAGGTACATGGGCGCCTCGGTGAGCTCGACGGGGGCGCCGGAGTCGTCGACGTCATCGGACTCGATGCACAGGCCGCTGACGCCGGGCTTGTAGCAGAGCTCGGCGGTGAGGGGGTTCTCGCCCTCGGCGCTACAGACGAGGCCGGCGCGGCAATCGGCGGCGCAGCGGCAGGTGGTGCCGAGGCCGCCGCGACAGCCGCCCGCGAGGGCGGCGACCACGGCAATGGTGCCGAGGGCGCCGAGGTGGGCCCAGGAGCTGACGGCGGCGGATCTCAGGGAGTCCGAGATCACGGGATGGCCTTGTATTCGACGCGGACGACCTCGTACTCGCGGTCGCCCTTGGGCAGCTTGACGATGACGTCGTCGCCTTTTTTCTTGCCGAGCATCGCGCGGGCGATGGGGGCGGAGATCGAGATCTTGCCGCTGGTGGCGTCGGACTCGTCCTCGCCGACGATGTGGTAGACGACCTCGGTGTCGTTGTCGACGTCGTTGAGGGTGACGGTCGCGCCGAAGGTGATCTTGGCCTCCTTGACGGTGGCAGGGTCGATGACCTGGGCGAAGCCGATGCGGGCCTCGAGGTAGCGCATGCGGCCGTCGAGCAGCGCTTGGCGCTCCTTGGCGGCGTGATACTCGGCGTTCTCACGCAGGTCGCCGTGATCGCGGGCGACCTCGATGTCGCGGACGTTCTCGGCGCGGTCGTGCTCCTTGATCTGCTTGAGCTCGTGCTTGAGCCGATCGAAGCAGGCGGGCGTCATGGGGAACTTGTCTGTCATGGCCGTGTCGCAGGGGCTAGGGGGTCCGACGGTAGTCCGACGGTCATCCGACGGTAGTCCGACGGCTCAGGCCGAGTCGCCGCGGTACCCGGCGCGACTGGTGGGCGCCGTGTCCGGGCCGTCACCGGGGATCCGATGATAGTCCTGCAGGGTGCGCGCGACGAGGGTTTTCTCGCCGGCGCGCGCGGCCTCGATGGCGTGGGCGGCGGCCAGGGCCGCCGAAACGGTCGTGAAGTGCGGCACGCGGTGCATCAGCGAGGTTCGGCGGATCCCGAAGCTGTCGGCGATGGCCTGGGCCCCCAGCGTCGTGTTGATCACCATGGCGATGTCGCCGTTGACCAGGGCGTCGACGATGTGCGGGCGGCCCTCCTTGACCTTGTTGATCACCTCGCACTTGCCGCCCGCGGCGCGGATGAAGGCCGCGGTGCCGGTGGTCGCCACCAGCACGAAGCCCAGCGCTTGCAGGTGCCGGGCCACCGGCAAGGCCTGGGCCTTGTCGAGGTCGCGCACCGAGATGAAGACCCGACCCGACTGCGGCAGGCGCATGCCGGCGGCGAGCAGGCCCTTGTGGAAGGCCGCGCCGAAGTCGACGCCGATGCCCATGACTTCGCCGGTGCTGCGCATCTCCGGGCCGAGGATGGTGTCGACGCCGGCGAACTTGTGGAACGGGAACACCGGGACCTTGACGGCGACGTGCCGCGGGATGCGCTCGCTGAGGTTCATGCTGGCGAGCGACTCGCCGGCGGCGACGCGGGCGGCGAGCTTGGCGAAGGGGATGCCGGTGGCCTTGGCGACGAAGGGCACGGTCCGCGAGGCGCGGGGGTTGACCTCGAGCACGTAGAGGCTGTCGCCTTGCAGGGCGAACTGGATGTTCATCAGGCCGACGACCTGCAGCTCGCGGGCGAGGGCGACGGTGGTGCGCCGGATCTCGTCGAGGATGGCCGGGGCGACGTTGACGGGGGGCAAGGAGCAGCCCGAGTCGCCGGAGTGCACGCCGGCCTCCTCGATGTGTTCCATGATGCCGGCGATCACCACGGCGCTGGCGTCGGCGATGGCGTCGACGTCGAACTCGGTGGCGTTGTGCAGGAACTCGTCGACCAGGACCGGGTGGTCGGGGCTGGCGAGCACGGCGGTGCGCATGTACTCGTCGAGGTCGCTCTGGCTGTAGACGACGCGCATGGCCCGGCCGCCGAGCACGTAGCTCGGGCGCACGAGCACCGGGAAGCCGATGCCGTGGGCGATGGTGGCGGCCTCGGCGGGCGAGCGGGCGACGCCCCAGCGCGGGCAGCGGATGCCGAGGCGGCCGACGAGCGCGCCGAAGCGGCCGCGGTCCTCCGCCATGTCGATGGCGTCGGCGGTGGTGCCGAGCAATTTATAACCGGCGCGCTCGATCAGGTTGGCGAGCTTGAGCGGGGTCTGGCCGCCGAACTGGACCAGGACGCCGACGATGCGGCCGCTGCGGGCCTCGAGGTCCAGGATCTCGAGCACGTGCTCGGCGGTCAGGGGCTCGAAGTAGAGGCGGTCGCTGGTGTCGTAGTCGGTGGAGACGGTCTCCGGGTTGCAGTTGACCATGATGGTCTCGTAGCCGGCCTCGTGCAGGGCGAAGGCGGCGTGCACGCAGCAGTAGTCGAACTCGATGCCCTGGCCGATGCGGTTGGGGCCGCCGCCGAGGATCACGATCTTGTCGCGGGCGCTGATGTCCGACTCGTCCTCTTCCTCGTAGGTCGAGTACATGTAGGGCGTGTGCGCGGCGAACTCGGCGGCGCAGGTGTCGATGCGCTTGTAGACCGGGCGCAGGCCGATGGCGTGGCGGGCGGCGCGGATCTCGGCCTCGGGAATCGAACGCAGGTCGGCGAGGCGGCGGTCGGCGAGGCCGCTGCGCTTGGCGAGCTGCAGCAGCGCGGGCTCGATCGTGGCGGCGGCGGCGAAGCGGGCCTCGACGGCGATGATGCTGGCGATCTGGTCGATGAACCAGGGGTCGATGCGGGTCAGCTCGTGCACGCGCTCGTGCGAGACGCCGAGGCGCAGGGCGGCGCCGACGTGCCACAGGCGCTGGGGGTGGGGGCGGCCGAGCAGGGCCTCGACGCTGGCGGCGGTGGCGTCCGCGGCCTGCACGTCGAAGCCGTAGGTGCCGGTCTCGAGGCTGCACATGGCCTTGCCGAGCGACTCGCGCATGGTGCGACCGATCGCCATGACCTCGCCGACCGACTTCATCTGGATGGTCAGGGTCTCGTCGGTGCCCTGGAACTTCTCGAAGGCGAAGCGGGGGATCTTGGTGACGACGTAGTCGATGCTCGGCTCGAAGCTGGCCGGGGTGACGCGGGTGATGTCGTTGTGGAGCTCGTCGAGGGTGTAACCGATCGCGAGCTTGGCGGCGAACTTGGCGATCGGGAAGCCGGTGGCCTTGGAGGCCAGCGCGGACGAGCGCGAGACGCGGGGGTTCATCTCGATGACGATCATGCGCCCGCTGTGCGGGTCGACGGCGAACTGGATGTTGCAGCCGCCGGTGGTGACGCCGATCTCGGTGACCACCGCGCGCGCCGCGTCGCGCATGCGCTGGTACTCCTTGTCGGTGAGGGTCTGGGCGGGGGCGACGGTGATGCTGTCGCCGGTGTGCACGCCCATGGGGTCGAGGTTCTCGATCGAGCAGATGACGACGAAGTTGTCCTTGCCGTCGCGCATGACCTCGAGCTCGTACTCTTTCCAGCCGAGCACCGACTCCTCGACCAGGATCTCGTGGCGATGGCTCTCACTGAGGGCGTGCTCGACCTGGGCCTCGAACTCGTCGCGGTTGTACGAGATGGCGGCGCCGCTGCCCCCGAGGGTGAAGCTGGCGCGGATGATCGCCGGGAAGCCGATCTGTTCGAGCGCGCCGCGGGCCTCGGCGACCGAGTGGCAGTAGACGCTGCGCGGGACGTCGAGGCCGATCTTCAGCATCGCGGCCTTGAACTGGTCGCGGTCCTCGGCCTTCTCGATCGCCGGCAGGCTGGCGCCGATCAGCTCGACGCCGTGCTTGGCGAGGATGCCCTGCTTGCCGGCCTCGAGCGCGAGGTTCAGGGCGGTCTGGCCGCCGACGGTCGGCAGCAGCGCGTCGGGCTTCTCGGCCGCGAGCACGCGGTCGAGGAACTCGGGCGTCAGGGGCTCGACGTAGGTGCGCTCGGCCAGGTCAGGATCGGTCATGATCGTGGCCGGGTTGGAGTTGACGAGGATGACCTCGTAGCCCTCCTCGCGCAGGGCCTTGATCGCCTGGGTGCCGGAGTAATCGAACTCGCAGGCCTGACCGATGACGATCGGGCCCGAGCCGAGCACGCAGATCCGGCGGAGGTCGCTGCGACGTGGCATGATTATCGATCCTTGATGCGGCCACCCTCGAAGGTGTGCTCGCTGCCGAGGTAAGGGAGGATGCGGTCCTGGTGGGCGCTGAGGTCCCACTTGAGGCGGCCGAGGCCGGTCAGGATGCGCGAGCGCAGGCGCAGCGAGTCCTCGTCCTTGTGGCCGAGGCGGTTGACCAGGGGGTCGAGCACGCGGAGGTCGGGGTCGTTCGACTCCGCGTTGTTGAGCAGGGCCTCGACGACGTGGAAGCGCACGCTCTCGTCGGGGTCGTCGAGGTAGCGGGCGAGGATCTCCTCGACGCGCGGGCTGTCGATGTCGGCGATGTGGCCGAGCAGCTGCATCTTCTTCGAGGGGTCGCGCTCGTAGGCGGGCGGGTGCTTGGCGAGCAGGGCGTCGAGGATGTCCCACTCCTGCTGCTCGTCGGCGAGCTCCTCGACGATGCGCAGCACCCAGGCGATGTTGTCGGCGTTGAGGCAGAACTCCTTGGCGGCCGCGAGCACGAGCGCCTTGTCGAGGCCGACCAGCCGGTTGTAGACCCAGCTCTTCTCCTCCTCGTCCTCGATGCTCTTGCTGGCGTTGATCGTGAAGCGCCGCATCAGCCCGATCAGGCTCGGCAGGGTGCCGATGTCGAGTAGCTGCTGCATCGCGTAGTAGCGGTCCGCCGACTGCCCGTAAGGGTTGATGGCGCCGCGCATGCTCTTGTCGAGCCGGTTCTTGCTGCGCCCGGCGCTGCTGAAGAGATCTTTGAGTCCCACTGTGCTTCCCCGTTCGTCCGTCGCGGCCGGTCCACTCTCAGGTGGAGGTGCCCGCGTCCGAAGATCCTGTGTCGCCGCCGCTGCTGCCGCTGGTCCCGGCGCCGCTGCTCGCCGTGCTGGTGGTCACGTCGCCGCTGGTCGCGGTGGTGTCCGTGCTGGCTGTGCTGGCCGTGCTGGCGGTGTCCGTGCTGGTCGTGCCGGTCGTGCTGGCGGGCCCGGTGGCGGTGTCTGAGGCGCTCATGGCGCCGCCGATGCGGCAGCTGCCGAGCTCGGCCTCGATGTCGCTGCCCTTGCGATGGCAGCAGTCGTCGGCCTCGCAGCTGTAGCCGGCGGGGCAGGCCGACGCGGTCTTCGCGTCGCAGGCGAACAGCACCGCCTCGGCGGGCGGGTTGAAGCAGCCGCCGAGACCTGCCCCAAAGGCCATGGTCATCAGGACATGTGCGAAGCGCCGGGTAGACATGACTAGAAGCGGACCTCGAGGCCGCCGGCGGCGGGGCGCAGGCGGGCCGTGACGGCGCTGCTCTTGCGGGCGCGGGTGGCGTGCACGATGAAGAGGGCGACGCCGGCGATGAGGAAGCCGCCGCCCGCGACCAGGAAGCCCTTGGCGAGGGCGGCGTCGCGGCGGCCGACGCGGAGGATGTCGCTGTACTCGCCCTCGATGTCCTCGTAGACCAGCTTGGCGCCGGTGCTGGCGTCGAGGGTGAGGGTGAGGCGTTCGGCCTTGTCTTCCTGGACCTCGGCGAGGCCGGCGAACACGCCGCCGGTGCTGGCGAGGGCGAAGGC
>NZ_JACCSO010000499.1 GCF_013812955.1 Nannocystis sp.
CCATCGCTCCGTGCGGCGCGCCGGCGCGGGCCCAGGCGAGCGCGCGGTCGTTGGTCGAGGTCAGGCTCGCGTGGTGCTCGCGGACCTGTCCCAGAGCGCCAGCACCGCCGGTCATGATCTCAGGTCCAGCGCCCGTCGCCGAGTTGAAACAGCAGCGAGATGTCGCTGGCCGGCGCGCTGTGGGTCAGCCGGCCGATGCTGATGATGTCGATGCCGATGCCCGCGAGCTCGCTGATGCGCTCGAGGCCGACCCCGCCGCTGACCTCGATCTTGGCGCGCCCGGCGACGATCGCCACCGCCTCACGGACCGCGACATCGTCCATGTTGTCGAGCAGCACCGCGTCGGCCCCGGCCTCGAGGGCGACCTTCAGCTCGGCGTGGTCGGTGACCTCGCACTCGATGCGCAGGGTGTGCGGCGCGTGCCCGCGGGCGCGCAGCACCGCCTCGGCGAGGCCGCCTGCCGCGCGAATATGGTTCTCCTTGATCAGCACGCCCGCGCCGAGGTCGTTGCGATGGTTGTGGCCGCCGCCGCAGCGCACCGCATAGCGGTCGAGCGCGCGCAGCCCCGGCATCGTCTTTCGCGTGTCGCAGATCCGGCACCGGCCGGCCGCCGCGTCGACGTACGCGCGGGTCAGCGTGGCCACCCCGCACATGCGCTGCAGCAGGTTCAGGGCCGTACGTTCACCCGCGAGCAGCGCGCGCGCGTTGCCCTCGAGGTCCATCAACACCGTGCCCGGCGTCGCCACCTCGCCGTCGCGCAGATGCACCTCACAGCGGATCTCCCGGTCCACCGTATGAAACACCTGCCGGGCCACCGCGGCGCCCGCCAGCACCAGCCGGGACTTGGCGACCAGACGCGCATGCCAGCGGGTCTGCGCCGGGACCGTGACGCGACCGGTGACATCGCCGCTGGCGAGGTCCTCCAGCAACGCCGCGTCGATGATGCCCTGCACCGGGCCTACTTCGCTCAGGCTGCTCTCCATGTCTCGACCTCCCAGCCCCGGACTCGAGCGCGCCGTCGCAGGCGCGGGTCCGGGTTGACGACTCGCGGAAAGCCGACCCGCTCGAGCATCGGCAGGTCACTGAAGCTGTCCGTATAAAAGTAACTCCGGGCCAGGTCGATGCCCTTCGCCGCGGCGAAGCGCTCGGCGTGCACGACCTTGCCCGGCCCCGCGCAGGCCGGCGGGAGGTGGCGACCGGTCAGGCGCCCGTCCTCGATCTCGAGCTCGGTGCACAGCACGTGCTCGACGCCCAGCAGCTCGGCCAGCGGCGCCGCCGAGAAGCGCGTGCCCGAGGTCAGCAGCGCGACCAGGTGCCCGCTCGCGCGGTGCTCGGAGATCCGCGCCCGACCCTCCACGCACACGTGGGCGACGATGTCGCGGTGAAACCACGCCCGCGCCTCGCCATCGAGCGCCGCCACCGAGTCGCCGCGATAATCACTGGCCGCGAGCGCCGTCATCGCCTCGAGGTCGAGCAGCGCCAGCCGATAACGGATCAGCCAGCCGATCGCCTGCAGCGCGCGCAGCGGCCGGAGCCTGCCGGTGCGCCAGGCGTGACGCAGCCAGCTCGCGCCCGAGTTCACCGCCAGCAAGGTGTGGTCGACGTCGAAGAACGCCGCCGTCACCGCCTCGCTGGATCCGGCCCCGATCATCGCGAGAATGTACTTTCCAGCAGCAGGTCCATCAACAAGTTCGCCGCCGTGTGAAACAGTGCGGGAGCCCACAGGCTGCCGCTGCGCCGCCACAGCCACGCGAACACCAGCGCCGGAAAAAATGTCGCAAGCCGCGCCGCTTGGGCCATGCCGACCAGATGCCCGACCGCGAACATCAGGCTCGAGATCACCGCCGCGAGCCCCAGCTTGACCCCCAGCACCGAGCGCCGCGGCGGCCACAGGTCCTCGAGCGCGCTCATCAGATAGCCGCGGTGAAACACCTCCTCGGCCAGCGCCACCGCGAACAGCCCCTCTGCCACCTGGCGCACGAAGCCGAGCCCGCCGTACGCGGTCCAGCTCGCCGGCAGCTCGAGCCCCGCCGGCCAGAACCCGCCCGAGTGTCCGCGACACAGCCCCACGAGGAAGCGCTCGAGTCCGCCCGCCCACGGCGTCAGGTGCTCGAGCGCCAGCACCGGGGACAGCACGCGCAGGTCGCCCGCGCACACCTGTTGATAGAACCACCAGAAGCACAGCACGAACGGCGGGAACACCACGAGCGCGGCGATCAGCGCCACCTTGGCGCCGCGCCAGCGCCACGGCGGCACCGGCGAGTCGGGGCCGACCTGGTAGCGGGCCTGGACCTCGGGTTCACGGCGCAGCAGCCATGACGGCAGGAAGTAGAACGCCGCGACTAGCGCGACCCCGCGATAGCTATTGATGCCGGGCACCAGGCCGAGCAGGCCATACGTGCCATACAGCACGCCGGTGGCGATCACGGCCTGACGTGCGCGCTGACGGGCTGAGGTCTCGGGCGCGGCCAAGGCGGTGCGGACTCTACCGCAAGCTGGCGGCGAGCTTGGCGAGTCGGCGCCGCAAGGTCTCGAGCGTCTCGGTCAGCATGTCGACATGATCGAGCACCTGCGTGTCCGCGGCGAGGGCGTGGACCTCCTCACGGCTCATCCTGGGCGACTCGAGCAGCTTGAGGATCTCCACCAGGTAGGTCTCGACGCTGCCGAGCGCCAGGCCCGTCTCGCGCAGGTCGTCGTCGATGAAGAGCACCAGGTTCTCGACCCCGCGCGCGTGACTCAGCGACTCGCTGACCGGATAGGAGCGGGTCGCGCGGTCCATCAGGCGGTCGCGGGCCCTCGCGCGGCCTCCGCTCTGCCGGCGATTGGCTCCGGAGCCTTCGACTTCGTCGCCGGTTCTGGACACCTGTACAGGCGAAACGACGAGCGTGTCATCGGGCTGGCGCATGCGGGCATCCATGCACGCCGTGCACTCGCTCAGCAAATTTTCGGCGGATCCACACGCGAACCGGACAGCCCCGGACTTGCAGAGCCTCCGGTTGTGGGGATCCTTACAAAGAACTTCGGCGCTGGCGCGGGGGACTTGTCCTATTCTGTGCCGCTCGTAGCGCCGACCTGCACTGCGAGTGATCCGCCTGGCCATGGCTGGAATTCCGGAGGAAAAACTTCAGGAGCTCCGGGATCGGATCGACATCGTCGATCTGGTTGGTCGCTACGTTGGCCTCAAGCGCTCGGGCAAGAACTTTGCCGCCTGCTGCCCCTTCCACAGTGAGCGCACCCCGAGCTTCTACGTCAACCCCGAGCGGCGCAGCTTCAAGTGCTTCGGCTGCGGGGTGTTCGGCGACGGCCTCGAGTTCGTCATGCGCATGGGCGGCAAGAGCTTCATCGAGGCCGCCCGCGAGCTCGCGCAGCTCTACGGCGTCCAGCTGCCCGCCGGCGTCAAGGACAACACCACCTCCGCCCAGCAGTCCGAGCGCGACGAGGCCTACGCGATCACGCGTGCTTCGGCCGATCTCTACCGCGAGATCCTGCTCACCGGCGAAGAGGGCCAGCTCGGCCGCCTCTATCAAGAGGCCCGCAACATCACCCCCGAGACCGCCGAGGCCTTCCAGCTCGGCTACGCCCCTGCACCCGCAGAAGCCGGCTGGGACCGCCTCACCCGCCACCTCCAGCACACGGGCCACTCGCTGCCGCTCGCCGAAAAACTCGGCCTCGTCGCCCGCTCCGAGCGCACCGACAAGTTCTACGACAAGTTCCGGGGCCGCCTGATGTTCCCCATCATCCAGCCCGGCGGCGCCGTCATCGCCTTCTCCGGCCGCATCCTCCCCGAGTACGCCATGGACCAGGAGGGCCGCGAGGCCCCCAAATACATGAACTCCCCGGAGTCCCTGCTCTACACCAAGGGCAAGACCCTGTTCGGGCTCCACCTCGCCGGCCAGCCCATGCGCCGCGCCGGGCGGGCCATCCTCGTCGAGGGCAACGTCGACGTCGTCACCCTCCACCAGCGCGGCTACCGCGAGACCGTCGCCCCGCTGGGCACCGCCCTCACCGCCGGCCAGGTCGCCCTGCTGGCCCGCTTCGCGGAGTCGGTCGTGCTCTGCTTCGACGGCGACACCGCCGGCAAGAAGGCCGCCCGCGCCGCCATTCCGTTGCTGCTCGACGCCGGCATCGACGCCCGCATCGTCGCGCTCGACGGCGGGGTCGACCCCGACACTGCGGACCCGGCGCGGCTGGCGGCCCTGCTGGAGCAACCCGGTTCGGCGCTGGAGTGGCTGATGCGGGCGATGGTGGCTGCCGGGGCGCGGGACAGCATCGACGCCCAGGACCGCGCACTCAGCGCACTTGCACCCTTGTTGGCAAAGGTCAAGCGCGACGGTGCGCGGGAGCTCTACATCGACCGCGCCGCAAAATTGCTTGGTCTGCCGCCGGGGCGCATATCGTCGGCCCTGCAAGGAAGCCGTGAAGCGCATCGTCCGCCCCCCGCACCTACCCCCGGTGCCCCGCCGAGATCTGGCCCGGTACGGCCTCTGCCGGAGCTTCCGCGCAGTCAAGTTGCACTCGCCGCCTTGCTGGTGGACAACCCCCACCTGGCAACGCTCGCCGAGCAAGCAAAGGTGCAAGAGTACGTGACCGACCCCCGACTGGCGCCGATCGTGCGCGCAGTAATTGAAGCCGCGTTCGCAGGCGAGCGACCCGGCGAGGGCGATCTGCTCGAGCTGATCGACGCCGCGGCCCACCGCCAGGTGCACGATTGCGTGTTCACCGGGCTCTATCGCGAGGTCGAGCATCCGCAGCAGGAGCTCGAGGGCCGCATCTACGATTGCCAGCGTGACGTCCTCAAGCAGCGACGTCTCGACATCGCCGACCAGATCACGCAGGCGATCGAGCGCGGCGAGCAGCAGCAGGCCCGCGAGCTCTCGCTCGCGCGCCACGATTTGAACCGGCAGCTCGCCGAGCTCGAGCGCCAGCCCCCCAGTATCTCCAGCGCGGCCGCCAGGCCCTGACCAACGCCGCAACCAAGAGGTTCGAGCCCCGTATGACGCTTAAGACTCAGACGCGCACCGTCGACCGAGAGAAGCTCAAGAAGCAGCTGATCGCCTTCGGCAAGAAGAAAGGCCACGTCACCTACGACGAGCTGCACGAGCTGCTGCCGCCGGATCTCATCGACCCCGAGGAGCTCGGCGAGTGGGAGAAGACTCTGGTCGAGGAGGGCGTGCAGGTGCTCTCCCGCGAGGAGGCCAAGGACGCGGTCAAGCCCAAGCTGGCGACCCGCAAGGTCATGCCCAAGCGCGACGAGGAGGGCGAGGACGAGCCCTCCCGCACCAACGACCCCGTGCGCATGTACCTGCGCAAGATGGGCTCGGTCTCGCTGCTGACCCGCGAGGGTGAGGTCGAGATCGCCAAGCGCATCGAGCAGGGCGAGATGCGGGTGCTGGACATCGCGCTGGCCTCCCCGGTCGCCGTGCCCTTCATCCTCGACATGTACGACCGCATCCGCCGCGGGCAGATGCGCGTCAAGGACGTCCTCAACATCAGCAACCCGGCCGAGAACGGCCCCGGGATGCCGCCTGGCGTCGAGCCGCCCTCGATCAACCAGGAAGCGGCGATGGAGAACCTGCACAAGCAGGTCGAGAAGATCCGCCGCCACCAGAAGGAAGTCGACAAGCTCAAGGGCATCCTGCTCAGCGACCGCAAGGTCGGCTCGCTCGAGCCTGGCGGTCTGCTCGGCGGCCCGTCACTCGCTCCTCCGCTCGCGGTCGCCAGCCCGCTCGACGCCACCGCCGACCCGATCACCGGCGTGCAGCCGGCCGCCAACGCGCCGGCGCCGCTCGACGACAAGACCCGCGAGCTGCACCTCAAGACCCTCGAGGAGCACCGCAAGGCGATCCTCGAGGCCATCCAGGACATGAAGCTCGGCCGCAAGCCGATCGACGGCATCGTCACCGAGCTGACCATGCTGGTCGAGCGCGTGTCCCGTGCCGAGCGCGACCTCATCCAGTGTGAGCGCCGCGCGGGCATGGACCTCAAGGAGCTGCGCAAGCTGTTCAAGGACGTCCGCCTCAGCGAGGAGGAGGAGTTCAAGCTCTGTCGTCGCCTCGGCCTGCATCCCTCGGAGCTGCACGAGATCGAGGCGCGGATGAAGCTTGCGATCAAGCGCATCCGCCAGGTCGAGCAGGAGACCAACATGCGGGCCCCGCAGCTGCGCGAGCTGCACGAGGGTCTGATGGCCGCCCGCCGCCAGGCCGAGCGAGCCAAGGCCGAGCTGGTCGAGGCCAACCTTCGCCTCGTCGTCTCGATCGCCAAGAAGTACACCAACCGCGGCTTGCAGTTCCTGGACCTGATCCAGGAGGGCAACATCGGCCTGATGAAGGCCGTCGACAAGTTCGAGTACAAGCGCGGCTACAAGTTCTCGACCTACGCCACGTGGTGGATCCGTCAGGCGATCACCCGCGCCATCGCCGATCAGGCGCGCACGATCCGCATCCCCGTGCACATGATCGAGACGATCAATAAGCTGATCCGCACCAGCCGCAGCCTGGTCCAGGAGCTCGGCCGCGAGCCGACCCCGGAGGAGATCGCCGAGAAGATGGAGCTCCCGCTCGACAAGGTCCGCAAGGTCCTGAAGATCGCCAAGGAGCCCATCTCCCTCGAGACCCCGATCGGCGAGGAGGAAGACTCCCACCTCGGCGACTTCATCGAGGACAAGAACATGATCAGTCCGACGGACGCGGTCATCAACATGAACCTCGCCGACCAGACCCGGCGCGTGCTCGCCACCCTGACCCCGCGCGAGGAGAAGGTCCTGCGCATGCGCTTCGGCATCGGCGAGAGCAGCGACCACACCCTCGAGGAGGTCGGCCAGGACTTCTCCGTCACCCGCGAACGCATCCGTCAGATCGAGGCCAAGGCGCTTCGTAAGCTGCGCCATCCTTCGCGCAGCAAGCGGCTCAAGGCCTTCGTCGAGAACTGAGAACCAGGACCACGCCCCGCGTCCTCCACCGAAGCCCGCCCCATGGCGGGCTTCGGCCGTTGAGCCTGCCCGCTTCGTCGCGCCCGATCTTCGCTGGCCACCGAAGATCGGGCAATATGCGCGCATGCGCTTACCCCTTGCCACCCTGATCCTCGCTCTGACGCTGCTCCCCGCCTGTGGGAAAGACGACACGTGCGATGCCACGTGCACCACCGGTGCGGACACCAATCTCACCGGCACCGGCACCGGCACGACGACCGCCACCGCCGGCACCGCCACCACCACCACCGGGACCACCACCGGAGAGCCGACCACCACCGGCACGAACGTCACAACCACCGACGGCAGTGACTCGATCAACCCCACGAGCGGCACCAGCAGCACCACCGACGGCACCGCCAGCACCACCACCACCGGCGGCACCACCACCACCACCACCACCGGCGACACCACCGGCGACACCGGCGTGGTCCCCGGCGGCGCGTGCGTCAAGGACAGCGACTGCATGCTGCACGACGACTGCTGCGACTGCTTCGCGGTCCCGGCGGGCGACAACCCACCGATCTGCAAGAAGGGCTGCGATCAGACCCAGTGCGAGCTGCAGGCCATCGACCAGGCCCTGTGCCGCTTCGGCGTGTGCGTGACCGAGAAGGTGCCCTGCGACCCGTCGAAGGTCGCCTGCGACGCCTTGCCTCCCAAATGTCCCATGGGCCAGGTGGCCTCGGTGGCCGGGGCCTGCTGGTCGGGCCAGTGCGTGCCGGCCACCAGCTGCGACGTCGTCCCCGACTGCGACCTTTGCCCCGACAACTTCATGTGCGTATTCATGGAGGCTCAGATCCCGATGCCGCTCGGCACCTGCGAGCCGGTCCCCGCCCAGTGCGAGGGCAAGATCGACTGCGGCTGCTCGGGCCAGACGGTGTGCGTCGACCCCTTCAACGCCTGCAACAAGATCGGCGACAACGAGCTGCACTGCGCCTGCCCGGCTTGTTGATTGCTGAGCCCGTGCGTGCTCAGACCCGGCGCAGGATCAGCGAGAAGTTGTTGGCCGGCATCGGCACCAGCTCCTCGAGCACCAGCCCCTGCGCCTGGGCGGCGGCGGTGACCTCGGCGAGGTCACGCACGCCCCAGGAGGGGTCTCTGGCGCGCAGCGAGGCGTCGAAGTCGGCGTTGCTCGGCGCCGTGAAGCGCCCGTCCAGCTTCATCGCCCCATAGAGGTAGAGCGGTGCGCCGGGCTGGAGCAGCGCCCCTGCCCCGCGCAACAGCGCCTCGCAGGCCGACCACGGCGCGATGTGGATCATGTTGATGCACACGATGGCGTCGGCCTCGCGCACCGGCCACGGCCAGCGCTGCACGTCCAGCTCCACCGCGGGGCGCAAGTTGGGCGGCCCCAGCTCCGCCGCCCACGCGGCGATGCTCGCCAACCCCTCCGCGTCTCGCTCGCTCGGTTGCCACGTCAACCCGCCCAGCGCCGTCGCAAACGCCACGGCGTGCTCCCCCGAGCCGCTGGCGATTTCGAGCACCACACCCGCCGCCGGCAAGACCCGCTCCAGCACCGCCAAAATGGCGTCCCGATTGCGCAGCGCTGCTTCCGAGGTCCGCTTGTGCATGGTGTCTCCGTCAACTGCCACAGTTTCGGCAGCTATGCCACCACTCCACGCGCCCGCTCCCCCGCCGCTCCACGCACAGACTTCCCCGCTCGCGCCCGGCTGATATAGTAGGCGACGATGCGACCGGCCCAGACACGCGCGGCATGGCTCGCCCCGGCGTCCATGGCCTCGGTTTTGGCCGCACTGGTGGCCGCGGTCGTGCCTGGCTGCTTCGTCGAGCTGCCCGCCGCTTGCGGCGACGGCCACGTCGACCTCGCCAACAAGGAGACCTGCGACCCGGCCGCACCGGGCCCCAACAACGGCGACCGCTGCGACCCGTTCACGTGCCGTCCGGTGTCCGAGTTCGGCTGCGGCAACGGCACGCTCGAGGCTGGCGAGCAGTGTGACACCAACGACTTCGGCAACAAGACCTGCCCGAGCAACAAGGGCTTCCTGAGCTGCACCGCCGACTGCAAGCTCGACGAGAGCACCTGCGACCCGTGCGGCAACCGTCGGCTCGACCCTGGCGAGGAGTGCGACCAGAAGCCGGGTTCGTTCACGGTGGCCAAGCTGTGCAGCGACCTGACCTCGTACCCGGACAAGCCGTACAGCTCGGGGCAGGTGAACTGGTGCACGGACCAGTGCGTGTGGTACCGCGGGCCTTGCAACTACTGCGGCGACGAGGAGGTGGACGACCCGCTGCTGGTGGATGTCGGTCTGCCCGACGTGAAGACGAAGCTGGAGAAGTGCGACGGCGAGTCGATACGCAGCAGCGACCGGCAGGACTACTGCGACGAGAACTGTCCGCTGCTGGATCTGCTGTGCACGCCGCGCTGCGACGCCAAATGCCAGGACTTCGTCGAGCCGATCTCCGACGCCGACTTGCGCTGCTGTCAGCCGGCCGGCGCCGACTGCCCGCAGCAGGACGCCCCCGTCCCCGTCCCCTGCTGCGCCGGTTTCGCCCCGGGCGTGACCGACCCCTTCGATCCGCTCGCGGTGTGTGAGCTGCGCTTCACCACCGATGACCAGGGCCAGCCGGTGCAGAAGAACGTCTGTCGATAGCCGCCCCGCTGGTCTATCCTCCCCGGCCCGTGACCACCCCCACGAGCCCTGTCGAACCCGCCGTCCGCCCCTCCCTCGTCACCGGCGGCTGCGGCTTCCTCGGCCGCGCGGTCGTCGACGCCCTCGCCGACCGCGGTGACCGCGTCACCGTGCTCGACCATCGCATCGACCCCTGGCGCGCCGACGTCCAGTTCGTGCGCGGCGACATCTGCGACCCGCGCGTCGTCGAGGACGCCGTCGCCGGCCACGATGTCGTGTTTCACAGCGCCTCGCTGGTCCACACCAAACACAATCGCCTCGAGACCGTGCGCGCCGTCAACATCGACGGCACCCGCAACGTCCTGCGCGCCTGTCAGGTCGCCGGTGTGCCGCGCCTGGTCTACGTCAGCTCCGCGAGCGTGGTCTACGACGGCAGCGACATCGTCAACGGCGACGAGTCGCTGCCCTACGCGCCCAGCTTCCCCGCGCCCTACGCCGAGACCAAGCGCATCGCCGAGGCCGAGGTCCTGGCCGCCAACGGCCGCGTGAATGCCGGCGGCAGCCCGGTATGGACCTGCGCGATCCGCCCGCACGTCGTATTCGGCCCCGGCGACACCCGCCTGGTCCCGGCGATCCTCACCCGCGCGCGCGCGGGCAAGCTCAAGTTCAGCGTCGGCCTCGGCGAGAAGAAGCTCTCCGACTTCACCTACGTGACCAACGTCGTCGACGCCATGCTCGCCGCCGCCGAGCGCCTCGGCCCCGACTCCGCGATCGCCGGTCAGGCCTACTTCATCACCAACGGCGAGCCGATGTCGTTCTGGGACTTCGTCGGCAAGGTGCTCCCCCCGCTCGGCTATACACCCCCGCGCTTCGCCATCCCGCGCAGCATCGCCTACGCCGCCGCCGCCGTGCGCGAGGCCTACGACACCTACGTCCGCGGCGGCACCCTGAACGCCGAGGAGGGCCTGTCACGATTCGCCATCCGCTACATCTGTAGCCACCATTATTTCAGCCACGCCCGGGCCACGCGCGATCTCGGCTACGTCCCGCGCGTGCGCATGGCCGAGGGCATCGAGCGCACCCTGGCCCACTTCCGCGAGCACGGCGCAGCCAAGGCCTGAAGCGCGTCGATGCCGTGAGGCGCCGGGTGGCCCCCGCGCAGCGCATCCATTGACCTGGCCCGGGCCCATCATCGGGGCTTCGGTGCCGCGCCCCGCGCCCCGCGCAATAAGTTGTCAGACCGCCCGGCAGGCCTGGCACCCTGGCGGCCGTGGCCCACCACCCGACGCACGAAGAAGAACCGGCCGGCCTGCGCCGCTTCCTCGGCGTATTTCGCTACAGCCGCCGCGCGCTGGATCTGGTGTGGTCGACGAGCCGCCCGCTGACGATCCTGTTCGCGCTGATGACCCTGATCGGCGGCGTGCTGCCGGCCGGCGTCGCCTACCTCGGCCAGCTGATCGTCGACGCCGTCGTGCACGAGTCGGCGAACCCACCCGGAGACCCCGGCGCGGTGCTGCGTCTGGTCGGCGCCGAGGCCGTGCTCGTCGCCGTGCTGCTCGCCGTGCAACGCGGCATCGGCGTGGTCCAGTCGTTGCTGCGCGCGCAGCTCGGTCATCGCGTCAACGTGATGATCCTCGAGAAGGCGCTGACCCTCGACCTCACCCACTTCGAGGACGCCGAGTTCTACGACAAGCTCACCCGGGCCCGCCGTGAGGCCTCGAGCCGACCACTGAGCCTCGTCGGCCGGACCTTCTCGCTGGTCCAGAACGGGATCTCCCTGGTCAGCTTCGCGGCGCTGCTGGCCGCGTTCTCGCCGTGGGCCGCGCTGATCCTCGCGCTCGCGGGCCTGCCCTCGTTCATCGCCGAGGCCAAGTTCTCGGGCGACGCCTTCCGGCTGTTTCGCTGGCGCTCGCCCGAGACGCGCATGCAGATGTATCTCGAGCAGGCGATCACCCGCGAGGACTACGCCAAGGAGGTCAAGCTCTACCAGCTCGGCCCGCTGTTCCTCGGCCGCTACCGCCAGATCTTCCACGACCTCTACGGCGAGGACCGCAAGCTGACCCTGCGTCGCGGCGTATGGGGCTACGGCCTCGGCCTGGTCGGCACCGCCGCCTTCTATGGTGCTTATGCATGGATCGCCGCCACCGCCGTGCGCGGCCAGATCTCGCTCGGCGAGATGACCATGTACCTGCTGCTGTTTCGCCAGGGCCAGGCCGCCGTCGCCGCCAGCCTCGGCGCCGTCGGTGGCATGTACGAGGACAACCTCTACCTCTCCACGCTCTACGAGTACCTCGCCCAGGACGTCGCCGCCCGCGCGGGCACCGAGATCCTCGGACCGAACCCCGGCGAGGGCCTGCGCTTCGAGGGCGTCTCGTTCACCTACCCCGGCGCCCAGAGCCCCGCCCTCGAGCGCGTCACCTTCACCCTGCGCCACGGCCAGACCCTCGCGCTCGTCGGCGAGAACGGCTCCGGCAAGACCACTTTAATTAAGCTGCTCACGAGGCTCTACACGCCCACCGAGGGCCGCATCATGCTCGACGGCCGCGACCTGCAGGAGTGGGACGAGCTGGCCCTGCGGCGCCGCGTCGGCGTGATCTTCCAGGACTTCGCGCGCTACCAGCTGCGCGTCGGCGAGAACATCGGCGCCGGCGACGTCGACGCCTTCGACGCCCGCGATCGCTGGCAGGACGCGGCCAGGCAGGGCATGGCCGACCTGTTCATCGACGCCATGCCGCAGGGCTACGACACCCAGCTCGGCAAGCTGTTCAAGGACGGCCGCGAGCTGTCGGGCGGGCAGTGGCAGAAGGTCGCGCTGGCGCGGGCGTTCATGCGCTCGCGGGCCGACATTTTGGTGCTCGACGAGCCGACCGCGGCGATGGACGCCGAGGCCGAGGCGCAGGTGTTCGACCATGTGCGCGGCCTCGGCAGCGAGCGCATGACGATCGTGATCTCGCACCGATTCTCGACCGTGCGCATGGCCGATCGCATCGTCGTGCTGCATGGCGGCAAGGTCGTCGAGGAGGGCAGCCACGAGCAGCTGATGCAGAGCGGCGGCCGCTACGCCCACCTGTTCACGCTGCAGGCCAAGGGCTACCAGTGAGCCCGACCGCCGGGTCGTACCTCAGGTCTTCGGGCGCACAGCATTGGTAAAGTGCTTGACGCCCGCGAGCAGGCTGCGGGCGCGCTCGAAGATCTTCTCGGTCTGACGGTGCTCGACCTCGCTGAGGTCGAAGAGTGAGGTCGTGAAGCCGACCCCGACCGCGCCGGCCGCGAGCACCTCCGAGGCGTTGCCGCCGTGCACCCCGTTGGTCGGGATCACCCGCAGAAACGGCATCGGCCCGAGCACGGCGCGCAGGTACGCCGCGATGTCGCCCGGCGCCGGGAACAGCTTCTGACAGGGCACCCGGGCGCGATGCGCCAGTAACAGCTCGGTCGGCGTGTAGCAGCCGGGCAGCATCGCGACATCGAGCTCGCGCGCGGCCCCGAGGATCTGCAGATCGAGCACCGGGGAGACCAGGAACTTCGCGCCCGCGCCGACCGCCGCCTCGAGCGAGGCGAGGTCGAGCACCGTGCCCGCGCCGACGATCAGCCCCGGACGGCGCGAGAACTCGGCGATCAGGTCATAAACGCCGGGTGTGCTGACCGTGAACTCCAGCAAGCGAAAGCCTGCGCCGACCGCCGCCTCCATCGCCGCCGCCGCCCGCCCCTGGTGCTGCCCACGGAGGATGGCGATCGCCCGGTGGCGAAATACAGCGTCGAGGAACTGCTCCGGCGACATCCGCCGAGTCTACCCCTTGCGCCCGCGAAGATCATCTCCTGTCACTCGCGGCCTCTCCGCCGCGCTCACCTGTCCTATCAGGCAGACTGCTCAGCGCAAGCGCAGATGCACGTCGATGACCGCACCGTGCAGCTCGCGACCGCGGCCGTCGCGGTAGAGGAAGCCGCCACGCTCGACCTCGCAGTTGCCCCGCGTATCACAACGCCGGTCGACGACATGGTCGAGATCGATCGCCACGAGGTCGCGCACCGCGACGCTGCTCAGCTCGTTCGCGGCCGACACCCGGTCGCTGTTCACATCGCTCCACACCAGCAGCCGCGGCCACGACTCGTCGCTCGGATCGATGCGCCCGTCGGCGTTCGAGTCGAGCTCGCCCAGCGCCGCGAACCCGTCGCTCGCCGTCTCCCCCGAGACCAGCAGCGTCGCCGAACCAAACAGCTCGCCGCCATCGTCGATGCGGCCGTTGCCGTTGCGGTCGAGCGCCAGCCACGGGGTCGTCGAGGTCGGCCAGTCGGTTCGCACCGACATCGTGCCGGTCAAGTCGAACTCCGCCACCACCGCCGTGTTGAACTGCACCGCCTCGCCCCGAAACGCCAGCACCAGCGGGGTGACGCTGTCCACGCCGCCGCCCTCGTCGACGGGCGGCTCGGCGTCGCCGGAGCTGGTCTCGTCGCCGGACGCGTCCTCGATCTCACCCTCGTCCTCGCCCTCGCTTTCGGACTCACCCTCGCTGGCGGCGGCCATCTCGTCGTTCGGCTCCGGGTCCTTGGCCTCATCGCAGGCGGGCACGAGGGTCAGGGTCAGCAGAGCGGCGAGGGTGGTCTTGTGAAACATGGCGGCGGTCCTGGTCCCGGACGTTGCAGGTTCGGGGCCAAGCCCATAAATCGCCCGCTGAAGGCCGTCCGGGCCCGTTTCGGCTGGTGTGCGCGCCAAACCAGCAAGCCGACCGCGACAGCGCTGTCAGCCGCGTCGTGACAGGCTGCGCGCGCCCGTCAGTAGACCTTGAAGCTGTAGTCGAACAGGGCGCTGGTGAAGCGCGCCTGGCCGGCCTTCTCGAGCCGCACGCTCTTGACGAGGCCGAGGATGCACTGGACCGCGGGGTCCTCGAGCGGTCGGTCGGTCGGGCGCACGCTGGTGAGTCGGCCATCGGGCGCGAGGATCATCTTGACGCCGATGTCCGTGCCGAGCGCCACGCCATGCTTCTTGCCGCACTCCGAGGCCGCCGGTCGCAGCGGCCGCAGCAGGTCGTCGATCTGCGCCCCGGAGACCTCGGTCGGCGCCTGCGGGTCGTCCTCGATGTCGTAGTTGACCTGCTCCGCGGGCTCGCTGGGCTCACGCGGCGGCTTCTTGGCCTCGGGCTTCTTGCTCGGCTCCTCCACGACGGGCACCGGCGCCACAACGACAGGCACCGGCTCGGGCTCCACGATCGGCACCGCGGTCGTCGGCATCGGCTCCGGCTCCGGCTCGACGACCGGCGCCGCCACTGCGGTGGTCGGGGCCGGCTCCGGCAGCGACTCCGGCTCGACGACCACGGGCGTCGGCGCGGGCGTCGGCGCGATCACGGCCGCGGGGACCGCCGGCGTCACATCC
>NZ_JACCSO010000516.1 GCF_013812955.1 Nannocystis sp.
CGGCCAGCGGCGCGGCCCCGTGGTGCCGCAGCAGCCGGGCGACATGCTCGCCTGCCCCGCCCGGCCCCAGCCACAGCCGGCGCTCGCTCAGGCCGAGGCCGCAGCGATCGAAGCCGACGCCGGGCGCTGGAGCTGATTGTTCGGACATGTCCTCGGGGACATCCACACGCAGCTCGAGCAGGCGCGCGTGCGCGAGCTCGACGGCCGGCAGGGCGCAGTCACAGCCGATGAAGCGCCGGCCGAGCTCCGCGGCGGCGACCAGCGTGGTGCCCGAGCCGCAGAAGAAGTCGGCGACCAGGTCACCGGGGCGCGAGCTGGCGGCGACGATGCGGCGCAGCAAGCTCGTGTTCTTTTGGGTCGCCCAGCCGGTCTTCTCGCGCGAGAAGCTCTTGATCTGGATCGAGTCGAGCGAGTCGCGGCCGCGCAGCGCAAACTCGGCGACGTTGGCGTTCCACACGTCCTCCATCGGCACGCCGGGGCTGGTGGCGGCCGCCCCGTCGCGCCGGCGATAACCCTCGGGATGCGGCACGTACTGCTTGTTGAAGGTGAAGCGCGCCGGATCCTTGGTGTAGAAGAAGATCAGGTCGTGGTTGCGGATCCAGTTGTTCGCGCGGGTCTTGTAGCCGGACAGCCAGCCGATCCGCCACACGATCTCGCGCTGGAAGCAGGCCGCGCCGAACACCTCGTCGAGCACGAGCTTCGCGTAGTGACCGATCGTCGGATCGACGTGCAGATACAGGCTGCCCTGCGGGGCGAGCAGGCGGTGGCACAGGCGCAGCCGCGGCTCGAGCATGCGCAGGAAGCCGGCCAGACCGCCCGGCCAGCGGTCGTGGTAGGCGTGCGCCTTCAGCTCAGCGCGGCCCTCACCGTCCGGACCCGCGAAGCTGGTGCGCACGAAGGTTTGCCCGGTCGCAAACGGCGGATCGAGGTAGATGAGGTCGATCGCGCCGGCATGCGTGGCCTGCAGCGCCTGCATCGCCCGCAAGTTGTCGGCGCAGATCAGGAGACCGCTCGGCTCGCCGGCGCCGACCCGCTGCTCGACCTGCAGCTCGAGCCCCGCGGGCGCCTCGTCGGCGTCCCCCTTGCCCGGCCAGCGCAGCTCGACCCGATCCTCACGACTCATGGCGCGGGCGCAGCGGGCGCAGCTGAGACAGCTGAGACAACTGGAACAGCTGGAGCAGCCAGATCGGGCTGTGACAGCTGGCGAACGAACGCGACCAGCACCTTGAGCGAGGGCTCGGCGAAGTGCGTGAACGCGGGCATGGTCGGCGGCTTGCCCATGCGGATCGTCGCCTTGATGCGCTCGTCGGTCATCATGCCCATGAGGTTGGCGTCGGTCAGGTCGCGCACCCCGGGGACCTCCTTCAAGCCCTTGCCGTCGGGACCGTGACAGCGCGCGCAGTGCTGGGCGTACAGCCGCGCCCCGTCGATCGGCTTCACCGGACCCGTCGGTTCGCTACACCCGACCAGCAAGCTCAGCGCCAGTACGAAGCGACCTGTCCCGCGGGACCTGTTCTGAAGTGCCGAAGCCGCGGATCGCATCCGCCCGACTGTAGCCGATGACCCGCGCTACCGCTGCGGCAGCAAGGTGAGCGCACCCACGGGCATCATCGGCCGTGGCGTGCGCTGCGGCGGTGGCAATTCCCCGCCCTGCGGCGCGCTCGACGGCGCAGAGCGCAACGCCTGCCCCGGCGCAGGCACGCTCGGTCCGAGCTCAGGGGCCTGACTCGCCGGAGCTTGACTCGGCGCCGGCTGCTGAATCGGCGCGGTCTGAATCGGCGCGGTCTGAATCGGCTGGCTCGACGCTGGCTGGCGGGGGCCCTCGGTGCCGGGCGGAAGCACGTCCTCGGTGATCACGTAACCGTCCTCGCTGACCATGACGTCGGCGGGCGGGATGTAGCTGCCCTGCGGGGTCATGACGCCGAGGCGCATGCCGAGGCTCTCGTTATAGACATCGACCGCGCGGTCGTAGCCGGTGCGCGCGCGACGAAACAGCACGCCCGCGGCGATCGCAAAGGCCACCGATCCGAGCGCACCGCCGAGCAGGGTCGCGTTCCCGGCCGAGGGCTCCTGAAAGCTGAAGCCGTCGCGCGCCGTCGCGGCGACACCGGCGACGAATAAGATCGACGAGGCGATCGCCAGGGCCGTGAACACCCGCGAGCGCCGCAGCTGCTTGGCCGGCAGCGCCTCGGAGCTGTTCTTGTCGGAGCGCAGGATCGCGTCGAGCGACTGCCAGC
>NZ_JACCSO010000520.1 GCF_013812955.1 Nannocystis sp.
GCATCGCGGTGCTGCGCTACGACGAGCGCGGCTTCGGCGGCAGCGCCGAGGGCTCCGTCAGTTACAACGGCCAGCTCGAGGACGCCCGCCGCGGGCTTCGAACCTTGCAAGTCCAGGACGAGGTCGACCCCGACCGGATCGCGATCGTCGGCCACGGCGAGGGCGGCTGGAAGGGCCTCCAGATGGCCGGCGAGGGCCGTGGCGTGCGCGCCGTGGCCCTGCTCGCCAGCCCCGGCCGTCCTTACGAGGAGGTGCTCAAGGCCCAGGCCCAGGCCGCCGTCGAGTCGGTGCCGCCGGAGCTGCGCGCCGAGGTCAAGAAGACCCAGGAGCGCACCCTCAGCGCCCTGCGCACCGGCAAGAACATCCCGGCCGAGCTCGAGCGCAGCGCCCCGTGGATCCGCGAGGCCCTGCAGGTCGACCCCGACGCCCTGGTCGGCAAGGCCGAGGCCGCCCTGTGGATCGCGCAGGGCGAGCGCGACTTCGAGGTCGACCCCGGCAAGGACGCCACCGCGCTGGCGAAGCTCGCCCGCAAGCACAAGAAGTCGCACGTCGTGCAGCTCTATCCGCAGCTCGACCACCTGTTCAAGCCCGAGACCGGGACCTCGAGCCCGGCCCGTTACCTCGTGCCCGGCCGCGCCGTCGATCCGAAGTTCCTCGGCGACCTGCGCACCTGGCTCTTGAGCCAGCTCAAGCCCGGCGCTATTTCCAGGCCCGGAGCTACTTCCAAGCCCTGAGCTACTTCGCAGCAGCAGCGGCCGCCGCCAGCTCGTCCGGGCGAAACACCCCGCGCTCGGTGATGATCGCCGTCACCAGCTCGGCCGGGGTCACGTCGAAGGCCGGGTTACGCGCGCCGACGCCGGCCGGGGTCATGCGCACGCCGCCGTGCAGGTGCACCTCGTCGAGGTCACGGGCCTCGATCGGGATCTCGGCGCCAGACTCCATCTCGAGGTCGATCGTCGACCACGGCGCCGCCACGAAGAACGGGATGTTGTGGTGGCGGCACAGCACCGCGACCGTGTATGTCCCGATCTTGTTGGCGACGTCGCCGCGCCGGGTGATGCGGTCCGCGCCGACGATCGCCGCCTGGATCTGCCCGCGGCTCATCAGCGCCCCGGCCATGTTGTCGGCGATCACCTCGACCGGGATGCCGTCGCGCTGCAGCTCCCATGCGGTCAGCCGCGCGCCCTGCAGCACCGGCCGCGTCTCGTCGGCCAGCACCCGGATGTCGCGGCCCAGCTGATGCGCGCGCCGGATCACCCCGAGCGCCGTGCCCCAGCCCGCCGTCGCCAGCGCGCCGGTGTTGCAGTGGGTGAGGATCGTGCCCTCCGGCAGCAGCGGCCCGCCGAACTCCCCCATGCGCACGCAGGCCTGCAGCTCGCCCGCCACGTACACCAGCGCCGCCTGACGCAGCGCCGCGCGCAGCGCCGCCGCATCACCGACCGCCAGCGCCAGCGCCGCTCGCATGTGGGCGAGCGCGTGGAACAGGTTGACCGCCGTCGGCCGCGTGCGCGCCAGTCGTTCGATCGCCTGCGCCGCGGCCTCGCGCCACGGCCCGGTCGCTTCGGGGAAGCCCCAGGATCCCGCCGCGAGGCCCAGCGCTGCGGCGCAGCCGATCGCCGGCGCGCCGCGCACTGCGAGCGACTCGATCGCCTGGGCGACCGCCTCGACCTCGCGCAGCTCGAGCCAGATCTCGCGGGCAGGCAGCGCGCGCTGGTCGAGCAATTGGAGCACGCGGCCGTCGGGCGAGAGCCGCACCGGCTGCAAAAACGCGGGGTCGAGGATCGTGTCGGTCATGGCTCGTTCGCGCGACCGAGGTCGGCGTGCCTCCGTCTCGCACATCGACCCGCCTCCGGCCAGCGGGCGCCGTCGACACGCCCTGCGCCGTCTCCGCACCGCTGCCCGCGACGCCCGGACCACCCCTTCCTAAAAAGAGACTTGACTCACATTTATTAAATCGGAATTACCCTGGCCCACAGCCTTTGTTGAGAGTTATAAGATCTGCGTTTCATAATCGCTCCATATGGAACTTTCGCCGCTCGCCGCTCTCGCCGCCGCCAAGGTTTCTGGCGCAAATTCCATCTATTACTGCATTAACCTTGCCATCTGGCCCTCAACCGGCCGACGGATCGCCAGCGAATAACCTTTATTCGCAGTTGACAGGCTCATGCGCCGCCGCGATCATAATATGAGCATGCTCACACTGCGACCTCTGACCAGGTTTCATCCCAAGTCGCCTGGCAGACACATCAAGAGTGGCGCCGCCTGACAGGTGAGCGCTCCCGGCATCGGTAGCTGTGGAGGTCTGCATGAATTTCACCCACTTCGGTCTCGCATCCCCCCTGCACATGCAGGCCCTTCGTCGCATTTTCATGCGCTCGATGCTCAGTTTTCGGCCGTTCATCGACCCGATCTGCAGCCTGGCCCGTGAGGTGCTGCCGACCGGTCCCCGACTGATCGCGGCGACCGACACGATGCGGCGGGCCGCCCGGAACCTGCAAGACGCCGAGGTCGGGATCCACCGCCAGGCCTTCGAGCGGGCCCGCGAGGACCTCGCCTGCGCCCTCGACGAGGTCGACGAGCAGGGCCTGTTCGCGGACCTCGTCGTCGCCGATCTGATCGGCATCGAGGCCGGCCAGGAGTCGGGGCTCAGCCTCAAGCTCGCGCCGCCGACCCGCAACGTGCCCTTTTTGCTGTACGTCACGACCGTACGTCGCAACCATCAAGCGATCTGGACCGCCATGACCACCGCAGCCTGAGCCCTTGTCCAGGCTGGTGGTGGGGGCCTGCGCCACCACAGTTGCATCGCCTGCGGCTCTGCTAGGCCTGCACAGTGACGCTCCAGCCGTCCCGCGTCCTCGACCTCGACAGCTTTCACCGCTTCTCTGTCTGGATGCTCGACGATCGCGAAGAGGCCCACGCGCGGGCCCTGGCGATCGTCCGCGCGGCCCCCGACGCCGACTTCATCGCCTGGGTCGCCAGCCTGATCCGCGCCCTCGCCGTCGTCGAACCCCGCGGCCGCGTGCACAGGGACGGCTTCGTCGCCCTCGATGCCTTGCTGCGCCTCGACCCGGACCACCCGGTCGAGCCCGCCCGCGAGCACGATCGCTGTCGCCTGCGCGTGCTGCAATCGGAGCTCAAGCAGGCCTGCCTGACCGCGGCGGTGCGAGCGCTGTGGCCGACTCGCCGCGGACTGTTCGTGCTGATGCACGTGCTCGGCCTCGACCATGCGCGCGTCGCCGAGGTCTTCGAGACCAGCGTGGCCTCGGTGCGCATCACCCATGCCCGGACTTTGCGGACCCTCGAGGGCTTCCTCGGTCCTCGCTGCCAGCACCTGAACCCCGACAACCCCTGCCGCTGCGAGGACCGCCTCGGGGTCGCGCTCGCGCGCGGTCTCGTCGACGTGCCGCCGCAGCACCCGAGCCCGCCGGCCTCGCCCTTCGACGGCCACACGCGCGACCTGCCCGACCTCTATCGCGATCTCCCGCCGGTCCAGCTCGACACCCGCGCGAGCGCGGCGCTGGATGCGGCGTGTGATTCGACCCCTGCCTGAGCCCGGATCAAAACCACGGACCCCGGACCTGTCCCGCGGGCACGATCTCCAGCCGGCCGAACTGCGACATCTGCGCGGCGTGATCTTCGGGCGCTGCCCTCGGCGCGGCATTCCCCCACAAAGCCCGCGCCCGGCCCGCCCCTCCGAGCCCCGTCCGTACAGCGATTGATCACCGGCCCGAAACGCCCGTGCGCGCCTCCAATCCCGCGGGCCGCACCTCGCGCGTCTGCGGCTCCCGTGACAGGCGCCGCCGGTCGCGGTACACCAGAGTTCATGCGCTGGCTCCCGCCCGCCGCCCGTCGCTGGTCGTGCGCCGCTCTGGCGCTGGCGACCGTCGCGCTCGTCGCCTGTTCGGGCGTCGACGAGCCGGGCGCCGTCAACAGCAGCGTCACCGAGCCGAGCCAGCCCGGCCGCCTCGCGCGCATCCAGGTCGTGCTGCAGCCCCCCGGCGAGACCCCCGGCGATGAGCCGGCGCTCGAGGTCATCGCCCGCTTCGTCCACTATCGCGGCCTCGACCTGGCCGCCGTGCGGGCTCGCGTCGACCTCCCGCCGCTGGTGATCGATCGCCTGCGGATCGGTCAATGTGTCGCCAGCGAGCAGCTGTGGGACCCGGCCGAACCCGTCGAATCGGCTTCCTCTACCTCCGCGAGTCGCGAGCTCGTCCTGCTCGACGCCGGCAACGTCGCCGTGCAGATCGGCGACGCGAGCATCGACCTCCCGCTCTCGCTCGTCCCCGACCTCTTGCCGTACATGTCCGGCGTCGCCTACGACCACGTCAGCGAGGCCCTGCCGGCCCGCGCCTGGCCGCAGGGCGAGCCGAGCCCGAGCGCCCTGACGATCACCGTCGAGGGCGCTGGCGACGACGAGCTGCCCGGCTTCAGCGTGCGCGCCCCGATCCCCGAGGCCGTCGCCTTGCAGGCGACCCCGAGCACGGACCGCGGCTCACTGCTGCTCGAGTGGCGCCCGGACGGCCGCGGTTTGCCGGTGGTGGTTCGCCTGTCCTCGTTCATCGGCAGCGAGCCCGCCGGCGACGAGATCACCTGTCTGTTCAGCGACGCCGGCAGCCACCGGATCGACCTCGACGACCTGCGCGCCGCCGGCCTCGACACCTCGGGCGACACCCTGCGCATCGGCACCAGTCGACTCGCCCGCCGCCGCTTCGACGCCGGCGAGCTGTTCACACGCGAGCACGCCGAGGCCGTCGTCGAGGTCCGTAGCGCGACCTTCGTGACCTGGCCTTAGGGCCAGGTCCATCAGCGCCAGGTCCATCGGCGCCAGGTCCATCAACGCGGGAGACGCTCGTCACCTGGCCCTGAGGCCAGGTCACACCTCGCTCAGCGCAACCACTCGGGCAGGCGCTCCTCGGCGAGCAGCGCCTCGATGCTCCGCCGCGGCCGCGTGACCGCCATCAGCTCGCCGCGCACCAGCACCTCCGCCGGCAGCGGCCGCGTATTGTAGGTCGAGGCCATCGCCATCCCGTACGCCCCCGCGCCGAGCACCGCCAGCAGCTCGCCGGGCTCGGGCCACGGCAGCAGGCGGTCCTGGGCCAGGAAGTCGCCGCTCTCGCACACCGGCCCGACCACATCGGCGCGATGCGACGGGCGCCCGGCCGCGGCCACATCGACCGGCACCACCGGATGCCACGCGCCATACAAGGCCGGGCGGATCAGGTCGTTCATCGCCGCGTCGACGATCACGAAGTTGCGCGCCTCACCGCGCTTGCGACCGATCACGCGGGTCAGCAACACCCCCGCGTTGCCGACGAAGAAGCGACCCGGCTCGAGCACCAGCTCGAGCTCGAGCTCGCGGGCCGCCGCCGTCACCGCGGCGCCGAAGGCCGCGACGTCCAGGGTCGGCTCGCCGCCCGCATAGGCGATGCCGAGGCCGCCGCCGAGGTCGATGTGTCGCAGCCGCACCCCGAGCTCACGCAGCCGCAGCACCAGGCTTCGCAGCCGCGCCGCGGACTCGAGGAACGGCGCCGCCTCCGAGATCTGCGAGCCGATGTGAAACGACAGGCCGACCAGGCGCAGGCCCTCGAGGCTCGCGGCGCGCAGCGCCAGCGCCTCGGCCTCGGCCATCGCCACCCCGAACTTGCTCTCGCGCAGGCCCGTCGCCAGGTACGGGTGCGTGTCGGGATCGATGTCGGGGTTCAGGCGCAGCGTGACATCGGCGATGCGGCCCAGCGCGCGCGCGCGCACGGCGACCCGCTCGAGCTCCTCGGCCGACTCGACGTTGATCGCCCGGATGCCCGCGGAGATCGCCGCGTCGATCTCCACATCGAGCTTGCCCACCCCGCTGAACACGATCTTCCCGGCGGGTATCCCGACCGCGAGGGCGCGCGCGAGTTCGCCGCCCGAGACGATGTCTGCACCAGCCCCCCGCTGGGCCAGCGTGCGCAGTACCGCCTGGCTGCTGTTGGCCTTCACCGCGTAACACAGCAGCGTGGGGTGCCCTGCGCATGCGGCCGCCAGCTCGTCATACCGGGCGCTGATGTGCGCACTGCTGTAGATGTACGTCGGCGTGCCGGCCGCGGCGGCGATCGCCGCCAGCGGGACGTCCTCGACATGGAGCACCCCGCGCACGAGGCGTAGACCGTGCCGCTCGGGGGCGGCGAATACGGCGAGATGATCGGGGGCGCTCGGGATCGGTGCAGCGATGGCCACGTCTGGAGGTGCCACGGGGGTGCGACCGCTGTCAAACGAAGCCGCCCGTGCCGCCCGCCTTTGCGAGCCAGATCCGGCTTTGCTAGGATCGACGAGTCACCTCAGGCCACCGGCTTAAGGAGGTAAGGATGAACCAAGCAGACCTTCGCTCGTACAACCTCAACTCCCAACCTCGTAGGACCTTCCACCCCGGAGGTGCCAGGCCCTAGCCGGGGCCGTGACGCGGCGGAAGTCGCGTCAGGCTCGCAGTTCGCCGTTCGGTGACATCTCAGGCCCCATCGCAGGATGAGCCCAGCTGTCCCGCCGCAGAGGCCCTCCGGGGCCCAAACCCGAGGCAACAACGCCAGGTTGCCTGCAAGAGCTCTCCCAGGTCAGGTTGGCGCCTGACCAGCCGCCACATGTCGTGGCAAGGGGCCCCAAAAGCCCTCGACCAACCCTGACGGGCTTCGCGCCCGCAACCGAACCGGACCCGAGCTCGAGGTGACCGCGGCGGAGCGCAATCCTGCGC
>NZ_JACCSO010000525.1 GCF_013812955.1 Nannocystis sp.
CTCGGCGCGTGTGAGCCCGCGCCCATGCCGATCACCCAGGCCAGCGCGGCGCCGAGGGCCGTGGCGATCACCCAGTGGCGCAGCGGCAGGCGTGGAAACACCCGGCGCAGCACGAGCCACTGCGCGAGCCCGAGGCAGGCGCCCTCGACGAGGCCGGCGGCCGCCGACAGGCCGAGCACGAACAGCTCGGCGAGCGGCCCGGCATCGGGCTCACCGACCAGAGTGATGACGCCGCGCCCGAGGGCCATGGCGCCGCCGAAGCCGATCGCCTCCCCCAGCACAGTCACGGTGATCCACCGCTCGAGCACGATCGGAGCCTAAACCAAGTTGGTGATGCAACGCCATGCAACTCGTGCGGGGCGACGCCCGCCGGGGTCGCAAGGACCCACCGTCGCCGGCAGGCCACTCATGACATGTTCACCCCGGGCTGCGACAGGCCTCAGCCAGCGGCGGGGAAGATGTCGTCGAGGGAGGTCGCGGTGAGGACCCGCTCGGCCCAGCGGTCGAGCTGGTCGATGTCCTGGCACGACTCGACGCGGGCCGTGAGCTCGGGGGAGACGGTGAAGCCCTTGAAGCGCAGCAGCTTGAGCAGCAGTTGGGCCTCGCCCAGAGCCTTGCCTTCGGCCTTGCCCATCGAGAAGTATTTGCGGGCAAAGTCGCTCTGGAACTCGTAGTTGGCCTTGTTCATGAGTATCTCCAGGGCGGCGCGTGCGACCTCGCCGAGCCCGGCGTGGATGAAATCAATGTAGAACGCGTCGCGGTCCCTGTCGAGGTCGCGCACCGCGGCGAGGGCGGCGAGCGCGATGTATTCGGCGCGAGGTTCTCGGCCGTGGGCGGCCACGGAGAGCACGGCGAGCTCGGGCGCGCGGGGTTTGGTGGCTGATGTTGTGCGCGTTGGGTGGCCAGCGGGCGGGACGGGTGGCCAGCGGGCGGGCCAGCGCGGCGTGGACCGGGGCGGGCAAGCTGGCGAAGATGCAAGCAAACGCGGCGCGCACGAAACGTGAAACAGCGCGGCGGTGCTGACCAGAACTTATGCGGCGTGCATCGCCGGCGTCGAGGCGACCGTGGTGACGGTCGAGGCCGATGTCGGGCTCGGACTCCCTGGATTGACGATCGTGGGCCGCGCGAGCGGGGCGCTCGTCGAGGCGCGCGAGCGGGTCCGCAGCGCGCTCGGGCATTGCGGGCACAAGATCCACCCGCGCAAGCAGGTCGTGAATCTGGCGCCCGCCGACGAGCGCAAGGACAGCCCGGGCATCGACCTCGCGGTCGCGTGCGCGCTGCTGGCCAGCCACGAGGTGGTGCCGTGGCAGGGCCTGGGGAGCCTGATGCTGTGGGCCGAGCTGGCGCTGGACGGCACGCTGCGAACCGCGGCGGGCACGCTGGTGGTCGCCGACTGTGCGCGTCGATGCGGCTTCACGGCGCTGGCGGTGGCGCGCGAGAGCGCCGACGAGGCGGCCCTGATCCCGGGGTTGACGGTCTATGCCGTCGGCTCGCTGCCGGAGCTGGTCGCTCATCTGCGCGGTGAGAAGCCGCTGCAACCACATGTGCGATCCGAGCCCGAAGAGGCCCCGCCGGCGCCGGGCGAGGGCGACATGGCCGACATTCGCGGGCTCGCCATGGCCCGCCGCGCGCTCGAGGTCATGGTCGCGGGCGGGCACAACTTGCTGCTGCACGGACCGCCCGGCGCGGGCAAGACGATGCTCGCGCGGCGGGCGATCGGGCTGTTCCCGCCGCTCGAGCGAGAGGCCGCGCTCGAGGTGACGCGGGTCCATGGCCTGACGGGCCGACCCATTCCGGGCGGACTGGTGCGCACCGCCCCGCTGCGCTCGCCGCATCACACCGTCAGTTCGGCCGGCCTGCTCGGCGGCGGTGTCCCGCTGCGACCCGGCGAGGTGAGCCTCGCGCACCGCGGCGTGCTGTTCCTCGACGAGCTGCCCGAGTTCTCGCGCGGCTGCCTCGAGGGCCTGCGCGAGCCGCTGGAGGACAAGGTCGTGCACCTGGTGCGGGCCCGCGGGGCGCTGCGCTTCCCGGCCAACTTCCAGCTGATGGCGGCGATGAACCCGTGCCCCTGCGGCTACCTCGGCCACCCCGAGCGCAGCTGCGTCGACCCGGCGACGGCCGTGCAGCGCTATCAGCAGCGGCTGTCCGGCCCGCTGCTGGATCGCATCGACCTGGTGGTGCCGGTGCAGCCGACCAGCGCAGAGGAGCTGGTCCGCCGGCGCTCGGGTGAGCGCAGCGCCGAGATCCGCGAGCGCGTGGCGCAGGCCCGCTCGCTGCAGCGACGGCGGCTCGCGGGCACCAGCTGGCGCAGCAACGCCGACGTGCCGGCGATCGATGGTCTGATCGAGACCCTGTGCGCGCTGACGCCGGGGGCCGAGCGGCTGCTGCTCACGCTGGCGAAGGCGCGCACCCTGAGCCCGCGGGCGATGCATCGATTACGCCGGGTCGCACGCACGATCGCCGACCTCGCCGCAGCCACCGGCCAGGACCCTGACGCACCCGCGACCGAGGTCCACCTCGCCGAGGCCGCCCACCTGCGGCGCTTGCCGGAGATGTGCGGATGAAACGGCTGACTCAGCCGGCTCAGCCAGTACGGCTGACTCAGCCGGGACGGCTGACTCAGCCAGTACGGCTGACTCAGCCAGTACGGCTGACTCAGCCAGCAGCGCCGGCGTTCATGGCGAGGACCTTGCGGCCCTCCTCGAACAAGATGGCGATCTTGTTGGTCTCGAGCACCTCGATGACGATGCCCTTGCCGAACTTCGGGTGTTGCAGCGGCTCGCCGGCGCCGAAGGTCTCGCGCATCGAGTACGAGCGGATGGCGATGTCGTGCTTCAAGGACAGCTCGTCCATGCGACGCTGCCACTCACGCGCGCTGAAGGGCGCCGCGGCGGCGGCCGCAGCCGAGGCCTTCGACAGCTTGGGCACCTTGGCGACCTTGGGCGTCGCCGGCTTGGGCGGCGTGCGAGCGGCCGCGGTGCGATTGATCGCCGCAGGGGCGGCCGCAGCTGGCTTCGGCGCCCCGATCTTGGGCGCGTGATACATGTGCTGGCCGTGGCACTCCTTGCACTCCACGCGCTTGGGTTCCGGTACGCCGGCTTTGAGCGCGACGACGACGTGAAGGGTATCGGTGCGACACTTGGTGCACCACGCGTCGATGTCCTCGCCAACTTTGAAGGCCATGGGCAGGGCGCCTACACTACGGCAGTGCCGACGCGCTGCCAACCGGCGCAATACCCGGACAGCTGTCCGAACAGCGGTCTACGGCGGGGCGAAGATGGACGTTGAGGCTGGCGGTGATCCGGGCGCATGTGGTACGCGCCAGGACGCGCGCGCCATTGTTTTTTGGCCCGGCGCAGGTTTTTTGGCCCGGCGCAGCGATGGCGGTTTAAGCTGGGCCTCGGATGGACCCCGAGACGCTCCAGCGGATCAGCGCCTTCGACGCCCGGCTGGTCGCTGCGGCCCGTGATGTGAAGGTCCTGAGCCAACTGGCGTGGCCAGCGCGGCTCCTGAACGAGTTTCTGGGCCACTGGAAGCAGCACAACCCGCGCCTGCCGGAGCCGCCGCGGGCAAGGCCGCAGTTCACGGCCAACGTCGACGAGCTGCGGGCGGTGATGGCCGCCTGCGACCTCGAGGAGCCGATCGGTCGCTATCTGTTTCGCACCGCGCGCAGCTACGTCACGGCGGCGCGGATGGTCGAGCGGGTCGGCACGCCGGAGTTCACGCAGCGGTCGATCGAGCTGTACGGGGCGCCACGGGACCGCATCGGGCCCAACGAGGTGACCAACCTCGAGGCGGCGGAGCAGTTCCTGTCGATGACGGACGACTTTCGCCTGGTCGGCGATCTGCCCGAGGAGGTGTGTCTGACCCCCGAATACGTGGCGGAGCGGCTCGTGGAACGCATCACGCCGGTTTTTCACGGCCACCCGATCCTGGTGGAGATCGACCCGGAGATGACCTCGAAGGCGGCTGCGGGGGCGACGCGGGTTCGGATCCGCGGGGCGACTTGTTTCTCGAATCAGGACATCTCCCAGCTCGTCGAGCACGAGGTGTTCGTGCATAGCCTCACGTCGATCAATGGGCGCGAGCAGCCGATCCTTCGCACCATGGGCCTCGGCTCTCCGCGAACCACGGCGACCCAGGAGGGCATGGCCACGTTTGCGGAGTTGATCACCAACGCGATCGACCTGCCGCGGCTGCGCCGGCTGGCCCTGCGGGTCAAGGCGATCCAGATGGGCCTCGACGGCGCCGACTTCATCGACCTGTTTCGCTTCTTCCTCGAGGCCGGACAGACGCTCGAGGAGAGCTTCTACTCCGCGGCGCGGGTGTTTCGCGGCGGGGACGTCCGCGGCCGGGTGGTCTTCACCAAGGACGTCGTCTACCTGCAGGGCCTGATCAGCGTGCACACCTTCTTCCTGCAGGCGATCCATCAGGGCCGGCCCGAGTACATCCGCGACCTGTTCGCCGGACGCATGGCGCTCGGCGATGTGCTCGACCTCGACGCCTACTTCCGGGCCGGCGCGATCGCACCCCCGCGCTACGAGCCGGCGTGGATCAAGAACCAGCCGGCCCTCGCGGCCTTCCTCATCTACTCGATCTTCAACACCAGACTCGAGGTCGGCGGCATGAGCCTCGCCGACTTCGAGGAGCCGCCACCCGACCCCGAGAGCTGAGCCCGCGGACGCACCGCGCCGACGCCGAGGATGCGAGTGCGGCAAACAAACGGGGATGGCCGACCGGGTGGTCGACGCATCCCCGAGTGGGTATCAACAGTCAGGGGCCAGAGGGGCCTCAGCTGGCGAGGTTGGTCGGCGGCTCGCCTGGGCCCTGGCCGTCCTTGGTCATGCGCGCCCGGAACTCCCGGAAGGCGGTCCTGGCGCGCTCGAGCGCCTCTTTCAGGGCCTCGCGGGTGTCCTCGCTGGACTCCTTGATCTGCTGCTCGATGCGGCCGATGTGGGGCTCCAGATGCTTCTCCCACTGCTCGCGCGCTTCCTGGCCGACGAGGTGGAGTCGGACCTTGATCTCGTCGCGCAGCGTACGAAGCTCCTGCAGGCCGGACTCGAAGGTGTTCTTCAGGTTGTTCATGGCGTCCATGGCATCTCCGTGGTGCCCCCAGGTCGTTCGAGGGCCCGTGGTTTATGGCGGCAGTTGCCGGGCGCGCAAGCGCGGCGCTCACCACCTGCTCCAAGGGCCAGGTCACTACCAGGCTCAGCGGGGCCACGAGCAGGTCGTGGCCCTGGCTACAGGCGCTGCGAGCCGCTGGCGCCGCATTCTCAAAATTAAAAAAGCGCGCGGTGGGCCGCGGCGCCGCAGATCCCGCCGAGCAACGGCGCGAATACGGGGATCCAGGCGTAGCGCCACTGGGAAGCACCCTTGCCCGCGACCGGCAGCAAGAAGTGGGCGAGGCGCGGACCGAGGTCGCGGGCGGGATTGATCGCGTAGCCGGTGGTGCCGCCGAGCGAGAGGCCGATCGCCAGGACCAGCGCGCCGACGGCCAGCGGATTGAGGCCCTCGGCGAAGTGATGGGCGCCGAGCGCCGAGAGCCCGAACAGCAGCACGAAGGTGCCGAGGAATTCGCTGAAGCAGTTGCCGGCGATGTTCGGCAGCGCGGGGGTGGTGCAGAACACCGCGAGCTTGGCGGTCGGGTCGGGCGTGACGCGCCAGTGCGGGAGGTAGTGCAGCCACACCAGACACGCGCCGAGGAAGGCGCCGAGGAATTGTGCGAGCAAGTACTGGGGCACGAGCGGCCATGCGAACTTGCCGACGCAGGCGAGCGCGAGGGTGACGGCCGGGTTCAGGTGGCCGCCGCTGATGCCTCCGGCGGCGTAGACGGCGAAGGTGACGGCGAGGGCCCAGCCGATGGTGATGACGATCCATCCGGCGCCCTCGCTCTTGCTGCCGCGCAGCAGCGCACCCGCGACGACGCCGTCGCCGAGCAGGATGAGGAGCATGGTGCCGGTGAGCTCGGCGAGGAAGAAGTTCATGGCCGCGCCAACGATCGCACAGGCGTGGCGAGGTGGGCTGCGTGAATTCCCACACGGTCCGTGAGGGCCATCTGGCGGCGACGCGGGCGCCCGGCAATACCCGCTGGGTGCCCGCCAGCGCCGGGTGGACGGCGATCGGCAGGGGGCGAGGGGTCATGCGGGCGAGCGGCCACCCGGCGCGGCCGCGAGGCAGGCGCCACGGATGGCTCTCGACGTGCGACGGATAATGTGTCACGGGAGGCGCGTGAACTTCAGCGACCTGGGGCTCCTTCCGAGCCTTGTCCGCGCCGTGACCGACGCGGGCTACACCGATCCCACTCCCATTCAAGTCGAGGCCATCCCGCCGGCGCTCGCCGGCCGCGACATCGTCGGCTGCGCGCGCACGGGCACCGGCAAGACGGCGGCATTCGCCCTCCCGATCCTTCAGCGCATCGACGCCCTCGCCGGCGAGGATCCCAAGATCCGGGCGCTGATCCTGACGCCGACGCGCGAGCTGGCGGCGCAGATCGGTGACAGCTTCGGCCGGTATGGCAAGCACCTCGAGCTGTGGCACGCGGTGATCTTCGGCGGCGTCGGCCAGGCCCCGCAGGAGAAGGAAGTGAAGCGCGGCATCGACATCCTGGTGGCGACCCCGGGCCGCCTGCTCGACCTGATCAACCAGCGCATCGTCAAGCTCGACGACATCCAGATCTTCGTGCTCGACGAGGCCGACCGCATGCTCGACATGGGCTTCCTGCCCGATGTCCGCCGCATCGTAGCGACCCTGCCGAAGGTCCGTCAGACCCTGTTCTTCTCGGCGACCATGCCCCCGGAGATCCGCGGCCTCGCCGAGTCGCTGCTGCGCGACCCGGTCAGCATCGCGGTGTCGCCGGTGTCCTCGGCCGCGGAGAAGGTGGTCCAGAAGGTGTGCTTCGTCGACAAGGACGCCAAGCGCAACCTGCTGGTCCACCTGCTGCGCGCGCCCGAGGTCGAGCGCGCGCTGGTGTTCAGCCGCACCAAGCACGGGGCCAACCGCGTCGCCGAGCACCTGAGCCGCTCGGGCATCGCGGCGGCGGCGATCCACGGCAACAAGTCGCAGGGGGCCCGCACCCGGGCGCTCGACGGCTTTCGCTCCGGCGAGCTGCCGATCCTGGTCGCCACCGACATCGCCGCGCGCGGCATCGATGTCAGCGGCGTCACCCACGTCATCAACTTCGACCTGCCGAACATCCCCGAGACCTACGTGCACCGCATCGGCCGCACCGGTCGCGCGGACGCCTCGGGCATCGCGGTGTCGTTCTGTGACAGCGAGGAGCGAGCGTTCCTCGTCGACATCGAGCGCCTGCTCGGCGAGCACATCGAGCGCATCGATAACCACCCGTTCCCGCCCTCGCAGCCGCTCCCGCCCGAGACCAGCCTCGGTCGGCGCGAGCCCGGGGCCCCGCGCCCGCAGCAGAGCCCCTCACGTCCGGGTCCGCCGCGTCAGGGTCCGCCGCGCACCGGCGGCGGTGGTGGTGGCGGC
>NZ_JACCSO010000543.1 GCF_013812955.1 Nannocystis sp.
CAGTACGACGCGCACGAGATCATGCGCGGCTTTCGCGACGGCTGAGCCTGTCCCCGCGGACAGCCAGATCTGTCCCCCGGACAGCCCACGCCCGATCGCTCATACCCGGGCTCGCTGGATCATGAGCCGCGGTACGGGTCCGGGTCGTAACGAAGCAGCGCGACCTCGAAGGCCTCGAGGTGCTCCGCCAGCAGCTCCATGCGCCGGGCGTGCGCCGCCTCGTCCAGCGCGGGTCGCAGCCTCACCCGCCCCGGACGCTCGGCCTCGTCGGGCGCGAGCGCGTCGCCGAGCAGCACCGTGATGACCTCGTCTTGTGAGGCCCCGAGACCCCGCGCCGCCTCGGCCTCCGCCGGCCCCAGCGCGCGCACCGTCGAGATCCACGCCCAACCCAGGTTCTCGACCACCGGATCGTCCGGCGATGTCGTCTCGATCGCAAGCCGAAGGATCCGCGTCTCCTCGGCCAGACGTGCCAGGCCCGGCGGCAGATGAGCGACCGCCAGCACGCCGTCGGCTCCCGCTCGCACCTGCTGCTCGAGCAACCAGCCCGGCCGCGTCAGCACCTGAGTCAGCAACGGGAAGCAGAACACGCTCGTCACCACATAAAAAAATCCGAGCGTCACCCAGCCGAATCCCATCATCGCCGTGATCACCACGGCCCAGAACCACGCGCTCACCTGCCACAGCAACAACCAGCCCGCCCAACGCCACCGCTGCACTGTCCGGGCCGCTCTGGCCGCGATCCCACGCTCCCGGCGCGCCTTGCGCGTTTGCGCACGAACGACGGTACCCGCGACGTTGGGCGTGTTTCGGGGCTCTGCCATCCTACGCACACCAGTGTAGTGGCACGCCCCCAGGGGCACCAACACCATCCGCGCTTCAGGCCGCTCCTGCTTTGTTCGTGCGCATCAGACGACTCGGTTTAGAATCCGGCCCACCTGCGCCGGTCCACCGCTGCGCACCCCCGCAACTCAGGAGAGTTCATGCCCATCGCTGACTGTTCGACCGCCCCCGCTCCCCGCCGCCGACTCCCTCGCCTCTCACGCGGCCTGTGTTTGGCCGCGACCCTCGGCGCCGCGGTCGTCGGTACACAGCTCGCCGCCACCGACGCCGAGGCCGGTGTCCCCCGAGTCCTGCGCCCCGGCACCCGCCCGATGGCCTTCCTCCTCGGCCTCGGCCCGTCCTGGGGCATCCGCAACCAATACCGCTACGGCTACGGCAACGACTTCGACGGCTGCGGCAAGGGCAACCCCTACTGCGGCCGCGGCGGCTGGTACGGCGGCCATGGGGCCTTCAAGATCACCCAGGAGTTCATGGGCCACTTCTCGGGCAACGCCTCCGGGGCGGCCCTCGGCATCCTGATGAACCAGGAGTTCTCCGGCGCCTACTTCGGCCTCAACATCGCCCCGAAGTTCACCTACGACATCCAGCCCAAACGCGACCTCGGCCTCTACATCTCGCCCAGCTTCTCGCTCGGCTACCACCTCAGCAACTACGGCACCGGCTACTACGGCTACTACGGCTACTCCAGCCGCAACTACCACGCCGCCAACATCCAGGTCGGCGTCGCCGTCAAGCTGATGCTCGACGACCGCTGGCTGGTGTGGGTTCAGACGCCCAACTTCGACTTCACCGTCGGCCCCGGCAACTACTACTGCGGCAACGGCGTGCCCGGCTGCGGCACCTACTTCCGGGCCCGCTACGACTTCCTGCTCGGCGGCGGCGTCACCTTCTGAGCCACGCACTGGCTCTCCCGCGCCAGCCCACACCCGCCGCGTGGCACCGCCCCGCAGCATCGAGGCTGCAGCTTCATCCCGAAGCTGCAGCCTCATCGACGTCCGACGCGCCACCCAGCGCAACCGCCCCGGCCGCGCGACCGTCGGCGCACGAATGCTAACCTTCGCGCGTGCCGTCCATTCCCACCGCAGCCCTGCCGGTCGCCGTCATCGGCGTCGGCTTCCTCGGCCGCCCGCTCGCCTGCGCCCTCCCGGCCCCGGTATTGGCGGTCTCTCGCACCGGTACCTGGCCCGAAGAACCTGTCCCAAAGGCCATCCAGTTACACGCCGCCGACCTCGTGCACACAAAACGAGGCGAGCTCGAGCGCATCCTGGCCCCGGCGCGAAGCCTCGTGATCTGCGTCGCCGCCGGCCGCGCCCAGGATCGCCGGGCCGTCTACCTCGACGGCCTCACCAACCTGCTCGACGCCTGCTCGGGTCAGCGGTTCGCCCGCATCGTCTACACCTCCTCGACCTCCGCGCTCCCCGATCACGACGGCTGGATCGACGATGACTGCCCCGACCTGCCCGCCAGCGAGCGCGGCCAGATCCAGCGCAGCGCCGAGCAGATCCTCCGCACCACCTGCGAGGCCCGCAACACCCCCTGGGTGATCCTCCGCCTCGCCGGACTCTACGGCCCCGACCGTGAGCTGTTTCGCCTCTACCGCGCCGACCCCGACGCCATCCAGCCCGGCGACGGCATGCAGGCCACCAACCTGATCCACCGCGACGACGCCGTCCAGGCCTGCCTCGCGGCCCTCGCCCTCGACCCGACCCACAGCGCCGTGGTCAACGTCTGCGACGACGACCACCGCCCGCGTCGAGCCATGTTCGCCGCGCTCGCCCGCGTCGCTGGTCAAACCGAGCCACGCTGGCAACTTCCACCTGCCTCCGACGAACCCCACGGCAAGCGCGTCCGCAACGATCGCATGAAGCTGCTGCTCGGCCTCCGACTTCGTCACCCCGCCCACGCGCTCCCCGACCTGTCCCCCGAGACCTGAGCCTTGGGCCGTCCACTTCCGCGACCTGTCCCAAAGACCAGCTTCCGGCTTCGCTCAGGACCGCATCCACAGGCCTGTCCCAAGAGCCAGCTGCAGCGCCGCACCCGACGCCTCCCACGAGATCGTCCGCCGCACTCACAGCCGCGCTCGCCTCCCGTCGCCGGCCTGAGCATGACCTGCATGCGGACCAGCATCACGGGGCGCATCTCGCGCATCCGCGCGCCCTCGCACCCGGAAGCCCCTGCGCAGGCCAAAATCACCGGCGGCCTTGCCGACCCCGCCAGCGTGCTTAAACCCGATCCTACCCCATGAGCCTCCCCGTCGCATCCGCCGTCACCCACGTCTTGCCGATGCCGACCGATGGCACCGCCGCTCCTCACATCGACCTCGCGGAGCTTCAGGCCGAGCTCGAGGGCGTCGCTGGCGAGGCTTTGAAGGCTCGCCGTGACGGCCTCTCGCTGTTGGAAGCCGTCCGCGACCCGCACTACCCCGGCCTGCGCGCCTTCCATCAGGACATCCGCGACGCCCTCTTCGTCGAGATCCCCCAGGAGTTCGAGCCCTGGGCCCGCGCCGCGGCCAGCAGCCGCAGCGAGTCCGGCTTCGACAGCAACCGCCTCCAGCGCACCCTGTTCTCGTTCGCCCGCGCCGGCGGTGACGACGAGCTCTCGGCCCTCCAGGCCGCCCTCGCCGAGCTCCTGGTGTTCGAGGCCGTGCGCCTGCGCCTGCTCGTCACGGCCCTCGGCAGCGACGAGTTCGAGGTCCTGGGCGGCGAGGAGTCCGACGTCGACGCCATCGCCTGGTCCGAGATCCGCGCCCTGATCCACCTCGACGAGCTCGCCGATCCCGAGGTCCGTCCCCTCACCCTCATCCTCGCCGCCGCCAACGTCGCCCTCGCCCGTGACGCCGCCGAGCGCGCCGAGGTCCTTCGCACCAGCGGCGACGATTTCCGCGAGGAGCTTCGCATGCGTGCCCGCCTCCGCGCCGCCCTCCGCGAGCTTCGCCTGCCGGAGGCCGTCCTCCTCGAGAACGCCCTCTCCGCGCTGCTCGGCGGCGATCGCCACGAGCTCGTCGATCTCCAGGCGGACCGCCCGGTCGCCCTCGACGGCATGACCCGCCAGGCCATGGACCAGCGGGTGTCTCGCGGTCGCCGCAGCCTCGCCCGCCCGCGCGCCAGCTGGCCCGCCCGCCGCCGTCCCGCGCTCTTCGACCTGCTGCGCGAGGCCTGATCCGCCCCGCGGCCGATTTGAACCGCCCTCCCCGCCCGGGTATGCTGCGGGCCCAGCATGGTCCAGACCGACGCCTCGACTCCCTCTCGCAGCGGCCGCATCGCCCTCGTCCTCGGGGTCCTCGTCCCCTCCCTCGCGCTCGACCTGTGGACCAAGGCCTGGGCCTGGGAGAACCTCCGCCAACAGGCCGGCAAGGTGATCGTCGACGGCTTTTTTCGCCTCGAGTTCGCCTTCAACACCGGCTCGGCCTTCGGTCTCCTGCGTGACGCCGACTGGGCCCGCGCCTTTTTCATCGCCGTCACCATCGCCGCCCTCGTGTACATGGCCCGTCTGGCCATGACACTGCCGACCCGCGCGCCCTCCGGCTTCGTCGCCATCGGCCTGATCGCGGGCGGCGCGCTCGGCAACCTGCACGATCGCTTCGTCCGCATCTTCCACGACCAGCACGGCGTCGTCGACTTCATCGTCGTCAATTACTGGCCAGGCAAGCGCTGGCCCGCGTTCAACATCGCCGACGCCGCCCTGGTCGCCGGTGTGCTGCTATTCATGATCTACCTCCACCGCCATGGTGATCAGGTGGACGCACCCGCGCTTGCTCCGCCCGCCGCCTGAGTTACAGTGCGCGCCCCCTGCCATGAGCGACATGCCCGAGCCCAGCCCCTCCGCTCCCAGCCTCTCCGCTCCGAGCATCTCGGCCGCCGAACCCGGTCGCCGGCGTGCCGTCATCGCCGCCACCGTCACCGCCGTCTTCTTCCTCGGCTTCGACCTGTGGACCAAGGCGTGGGCCTGGGACGTCCTGCGCGAGGCTCCGCGCATGGCCGTGATCAAGAAGTGGTTCTACTTCGACTTCAGCTTCAACACCGGCTCGGCCTTCGGCTTCCTGCGCGGCCACGACTTCTCGCGCCCGCTGTTCATCGTCATCACCCTCGCCACCATCGTCTACATGGCGATGCTGGTCCGCAAGCTCCCGGTCGAGCGCCTCTACGGCTTCATCGCCATCGGCAGCATCATCGGCGGCGCGCTCGGCAATCTCCATGATCGCCTGTTTCGCCAGCTCGAGGTCGCCGGTGAGCTCAAGTACGGCGTCGTCGACTTCATCCAGATCTATTACGTCCAGGGCAGCCCGGCCTGGCCGAACTTCAACATCGCCGACGTCGCGCTCGTGATCGGCGTCATCCTGCTGATCCCCTACCTGATGTTCCACGGCGAGCCGCGCCCCGCTGCCACCGCTGCCGCCGTCACTGCGTGAGCCCGGCCGCCGGCAGGGCCCATGGTCAGCGATCGAAGGCGCGGACCTTGGCCCAGCTCTCGAGCCGCTCGGCCTCCGGATCGCTGTCGATCACGATGCCTCCGCCGCTCTGGACGCACAGTCCGCTCGGATCGAGCTCACCGGTTCGGATCGGGATGCTGCAGCGCAGGCCGTCGGGCGCGAGCACCACGATCGCGCCGCAGTAAAGCCCACGCGGCCGGTGCTCGAGCCCCGCGATGATCTCGGCGGTGCGCCGCTTCGGCGCCCCGGTGATGCTGCCACCCGGGAACACCGCCGCCAGCAGGCCAGGCAAGGTCCAGCCGGGGCTGAGCGTGCAGCGCACCTCGGAGACCAGATGATGCACCGTCGGCAACGAGACCAGCGCCGGTCGTGACGGCGCCTCGACCGTGCCCGGAACCGCCAGGCGCCCGAGGTCGTTGCGCACCAGGTCGACGATCATCACGTGCTCGGCGAGGTCCTTCTCGCTGGCCAGCAGCTCCGCCGCCGCCGCCGCATCGCTACCCGGGTCCGAACCACGCGGCCTGGTGCCCTTGATCGGCCACGAGCGCGCGATGTCGCCACCTCGGGCGAATTCCACCGCCAGCAAGGTCTCCGGTGAATTCGACAGCACCCACAGCGGCGCCGCCTTGCCCTCCGCTCCGGCCAGCAGCGCCCCCATCGTCGCCGGCGTCGCCCCGCGGATCGCCCCATACAC